>NZ_JAAAYH010000082.1:0-25958 GCF_018035285.1 Streptomyces sp. MK37H
CGGCGGGTACCCGGCCGCGCCGCAGGCGGGCGAGGACCAGGGCAAACCCAATCCGGCCGCCGGGCCACAGGCAGGCACGCCGTCGGCCGACCCGCGCCGGCCCGCCGGCCCGGTCGGCGCCCCGCAGGCCGCCGCGCCAGACCCCAGCGGGGCGGCCGCAGGTCCGCAGGGCGCCACGCCATCGGCGGGCACGCCGCAGGCTGGAGCGGGCCACGGCGCATCCGGAAGCGCCACCCCGCCGCAGGCAGGGGCGACGGGAGGCTCCACCGCATCGCCCGACGCATCCGGTGGCGCCGCGCCCGCGACACCCGGCGGACCTGCCGCCGCACCGCAGTCAGGTGCGCCGCAGGCGCCTGGGGGCGCCGCGCCAAGCCACGGCACTCCGAACGCGGCCCCACCCGCCACGCCCGGCGGGCCCTCCGCCCCACCGCACGCAGGCACCGGGCAGGCCGGGCCGGATCACGGCACCCCGCACACGGGCGCACCGGGCCACGGCGCCCCCGGAAACGCCACCCCGCCACAGGCCGGGGCAGCCGGGGGCTCCGCCGCCGCGCCCAACGCACCCAGTAGCGCCGCCAACGCATCCGGTGGTGCCACACCGGGCCACGGCGCCCCACACGCAACACCCAGCGGCCCTGCCGCCGCACCGCACCCGGGCACCGGGCAGGCCGGGCCGGATCACGGCACCCCGCACGCCGCCGCACCCGGAACCCCCGGCGGACCCTCCGCCGGGCCGCACGCGGGCACGCCACTCGCGGGCACACCGCACACAGCCACGCCCGGCCACGGAGCGCCCGGAAACGCCGCCCCGCCGCAGGCGGGCCCGGGCGGCGCCTCTCCCAACTCGCCCGGTTCCGCCGGGCCCTACGCCCCCGGGGCGTACGGCTACCCGTCGCACGCCATGCCCCCGCAGGCGCCGCAGGCGGGCGCGGAGGGCGAGCCGCCGACGCCATCGCATGGCTTTGGACCGCCCGCGGTCACCTCGTTCGGGGCGGCCGCCGGGTCGCCTTCCGCCGGGTTCGGCGGACCGAGTGGGCCAGGCGGGCCGGGCGGCCCAGGAGCGCCAAGCGGGCCCGGGGGCGGCGCACCGCAGACGCCCCCGAAGCCGAACCGGCGGCGCCGTAAGACGCTCATCGTCGTGTCCGCCGCCGTCGCCACCGCCCTCATAGCCGGGGGCGCCGCGCTCGCCATCATCAAGGGGAACGACGACAAGGGCGACCGGGCCAAGACCGACTACGACAAGATGACCCACACCCCGCCCGACCCGGGCGGATCAGGCGGCGGCAACTCCAAGGGCTCCTCCGGGGGTTCGGACGGCCCCGATCCGTCCGCGACCAAGCTGGAGACGTCCGGCGACGTGCCCACCGAGTATCTGGGCGCCTGGGAGGGCGAGATCAAGGAGAGCGGCGAGTCGACCGGCAAGATCCGCCGGGTCGTGCTCTCGCAGGGGCCGGTCGGCGCGGTCGTCGCCGAGACCCTGACCTCCGACTCGGACTCGTTCTGCCAGGACTCCGCCAAGCTCAAGTCGGTGGACAGCCTGCTCCTCATCGAGGATGAGGAGGTGGCCACCAGCATCCCCGAGGACAGTTGCAGCGCGGTCGGCGAGCAGACGCTGCGGATAGGTAACGACGGCACCCTCGCCTGGAGCACCACGGACGGCTCCTCCGAGGCGACGCTGCGCCCCTCCAAGAGCGGCGGCAAGCCCATCCCCTCCGGGTACGTGGGCACTTGGCTGGCCAAGGACGCGTTCGGGAAGCCCGACGCCACGTTGAAGATCACCATCAAGCAGGGCGCGATCGGCTCCGTGGTGGCTCAGGAGGTCGCGGACAGCAAGAAGTACCACTGCGAGGGTGACCGGATCCTGGCCTCGGTGGAGAAGGGACTCGTCGTCAGCCCCTCCAAGTTCACCGGGGGCACCCCCAAGAATCTCTGCGGACCCGGCACGTCACTCACGTTCACATCTTCCGGACATGACAAGCTGCGTGTCGAATATGACGACCCGGACGATTACAGCGATGAGACGATGACACAGACGTTCACCCGCCTCGACTGATCGGCCGATCGGCAGAGGGACTATCGGCACAGGGACAGGAGCCACACCGCGATGGAGAACCTCGGGGCCCAGGACCCGCGGTGGATCGGCGAGTACCGGCTGCTCGGCAAGCTGGGCGAGGGCGGAATGGGCCGGGTCTATCTCGCCCGCTCCGCCCGCGGCCGCACCGTAGCGGTGAAGCTCGTACAGGCCGAACTCGCACGCCAGGCCGACTTCCGCGGCCGCTTCAAGCGGGAGGTGGAGGCGGCCAGACGAGTCGGCGGGCAGTGGACCGCACCCGTCCTCGACGCCGACACCGACGCCGAGGTGCCGTGGGTGGCCACCGGCTACATCGGCGGTCCGTCCCTGCACAGCGTCGTCGCCGAGGACTTCGGGGCGCTGCCCGAGCGCTCGTTGCGGATCCTGGCGAACGGACTGGCTCTCGCGCTGCGCGACATCCACGGCGCCGGGCTGGTCCACCGCGATCTGAAGCCGTCCAACATCCTGGTCACCATCGACGGTCCGCGCGTCATCGACTTCGGCATCGCGCGCGCCCTGGACGCCGTGGGCACCACCACGGGCGGCAATCTGACGATGACCGGCGCGGTCGTCGGCTCGCCCGGGTTCATGTCGCCCGAGCAGGTGCGCGGCGAGCCGGTCACCGCCGCGAGCGATGTCTTCTGCCTCGGCTCGGTGCTCGCCTTCGCCGCCACCGGACGCCAGCCCTTCGGCAACCTGGACAGCGGCATCCACGCCCTGATGTACCGAATAGCCCAGGAGGAGCCCGATCTGGTGGGGCTCCCCGACGGCGCGCGCGGGCTGGTCACCGCGTGCCTGGACAAGGACCCGGCCAAGCGGCCGTCGGTGGAAGAGCTGGTGGCCGCCACCCAGCCGGTGGGCGATGACGGCGAGCCCTGGCTGCCGGGCGGACTGCTCGCCCGGCTGGGGCGGGACGCGCTCCAGCTGCTGGAGGTGGAGGCCGAGAACGCGCAGCCGAACGCCATGGCGCCGCAGCAGGGCCCGTCGGCGTACGGCCACCCCCAGGCCGCCGCGCACACCCCGCCCGGCCCCTCCGCGTACGGCACGCCGACGCCGTCGGCGTACGCGACCCCCCACGCCCACGCGTCCGGGGGTCCCGCGTACCAGATGTCCCAGCCCACCACCCAGCCCTGGCAGGGCGGTTATCAGACGCCGATGGGCTTCCCCGCCCAGGGCACGCGGCTGAGGCCGATCCGAGGTCTGGCCACCGCGCTGATGAGCATGTTCGGCATCTGGCTGGTGCTGACACTCCTCGACATGGCGCTGAACATCTCGCTGCTCGACGCGTACTTCGCGCGCGACTCCGGCGTGGTCCCCGACGACCTCCACACCAAGCGGAGCGATGTCGAGGCGATGGACAGCGGCACCGGTGTCGCCGCGCTCGTGCTCGTCGTGCTGTGGCTGGTCTGGTTCCGGACCGCCTACATCAACTCCACGGTGCTCAACCCCGGGCGGCAGCGGTTCGGCAGCGGCTACTCCGTGGGCGCCTGGTTCATCCCGATCGCCCAGCTGTGGCTGCCCAAGCAGATCGCCAACGACGTCTGGACCTCCAGCACTCCGCCGGGGCCCGGACGCCGCGGCCGCGCGGTGCTGCACTGGTGGTGGACGTTCTTCGTGATCATGTTCCTGATGTTCCCGGTGAACGGGATCAGCGAGATCGTCGGCGACAACTCCCAGGATCAGCGCCCCACCATCGCCATCAGCATCGTCGACGACTCGATCGGCATCCTGACCGCGCTGCTGGCCATCGCCGTGGTGCGGCGGATCACCAAGATGCAGGAGCAGCGGGCCGCGCGGCCCGTCGGTCAGCCGCAGCAGCCCGCCGGGGTGTTCGGCCCGCCCGCGGCGTAGCGACGCCGGCGCGCGGGCCGCGCTCCCGGGAGCCGGCCTCCCGAGAGCCGCGCTCCCGCCGAGGGGTCAGAGGAACGAGTTGATCTGGATGGTCTCATCACGGCCCGGCCCGACGCCGATCGCGGAGATCGGGGCGCCCGACATCTCCTCGAGCGCCTGGACGTACTTCTGCGCGTTCTTCGGCAGCTCGTCGAAGGTCTTGGCCTGGGTGATGTCCTCCGACCAGCCCGGCAGCGTCTCGTAGATCGGCTTGGCGTGGTGGAAGTCGGTCTGGCTGTACGGCAGCTCCTCGACGCGCTTGCCGTCGATCTCGTACGCCACGCACACCGGGATCCGCTCCCAGCCGGTGAGCACGTCAAGCTTGGTGAGGAAGAAGTCGGTCAGGCCGTTGACCCGGGTCGCATAGCGCGCGATGACCGCGTCGAACCAGCCGCAGCGCCGGTCGCGCCCGGTGGTCACACCGCGCTCGCCGCCGATGGTGCGCAGCTTCTCGCCGTCCTCGTCGAGGAGCTCGGTGGGGAACGGGCCCGCGCCGACGCGGGTGGTGTACGCCTTCAGGATGCCGATCACGCGGCTGATCTTCGTCGGGCCCACTCCGGTGCCGGTGCAGGCGCCGCCCGCGGTCGGGTTGGAGGAGGTGACGAAGGGGTACGTGCCGTGATCGACGTCGAGCAGGGTGCCCTGCCCGCCCTCGAAGAGCACGACCTGGCCCTGGTCGATGGCGTTGTTGAGCAGCAGGGTGGTGTCGGCGACATAGCCGCTGAGCCGGTCCGCGTAGCCCAGCAGCTCCTCGACGACCTGGTCGACCGCGATGGCGCGGCGGTTGTAGAGCTTGGCCAGCACCTGGTTCTTGTAGTCCAGGGCCGCCTCGACCTTCTGCCGCAGGATCGACTCGTCGAAGAGGTCCTGGACCCGGATGCCCACCCGGTTGATCTTGTCCGCGTAGGTCGGGCCGATGCCACGGCCGGTGGTGCCGATCTTCCGCTTGCCGAGGAATCGTTCCGACACCTTGTCGAGGGTCGTGTGATACGGCGTGATCAGATGGGCGTTACCGCTGATCAGCAGCTTGGACGTGTCGACGCCGCGGTCGGCGAGACCGCTCAGCTCGGAGAGCAGGACCGCGGGGTCCACGACGACGCCGTTGCCGATGACCGGGGTACACCCGGGCGAGAGGATTCCGGACGGGAGGAGGTGCAGCGCGTACTTCTGGTCGCCGACCACCACCGTGTGGCCCGCGTTGTTACCGCCCTGGTAGCGCACTACATAGTCCACGGAGCCACCGAGCAGATCGGTGGCCTTTCCCTTGCCCTCGTCACCCCACTGAGCACCGAGCAGCACAAGTGCGGGCACAGGCGTACACCCCTTCCGGGCGGGGCATGTCCAACGTGCATGGTGACGCGCGCCACCACAAGAGCCGTCGAACCGGTGCCCCGGATAGACGAAGCCCCTGGCGCAACAGCGACAGGGGCTCTTGCACCGAGAGATTACCTGAGGAAGGACCGAGGTGTCGGCTCCAGATCCCCGGCCCCCTGCGCCGGACACCGTCCGGGGGCGCCCGCTGCTCATGGTCATCGACCCCAACGCCCGCCGCACGGACGGGGAGTCGGTGCGGATCGCGAAGGATGTGCTGTGTGCGGGCGCGAAGACGAAAATCTGCCTGCCGGACGGCCCGGAGGAGGTCGAGCGGGCGCTGGCCCGCCGGGGCGCCCGCCGGCCGGTGCTGGTGGGCGACGACCGTGCCCTGCTGCGGATGGTGGAGCTGCTGCACCGGCGGCGGGAGCTGGCGGACGCCGCGCTGTCGGTGGTCCCGGTGGGCGGCTCCGCCACGGTCGCCCTGGCCCATTCGCTCGGGGTGCCGACGGACGCGGTCGCCGCGGCCCGTACGGTCCTCGACGGGACCGCGCGCCCGCGTGACCTGCTGGTGGACGAGAGCGGCGGGGTGGTCCTCGGCGGTCTGCGGATCCCCTCCGGGCTCGCTCCTTACGGTGCGCACGACGGGATGCCGGGCGCCGACCGCGGCGCGGCGGCCGGGCCGGACGGAATGGACGGGACGGACGGGCACGGCCCGGGCCCGCACGGCGACGGGGCGAGGGGCCGGGACTGCGGCTGCGACCCTTGCGTCCACGACCGCCGCCGGGCCGAGGACGGCGAGGACGGCCGGGACGGCACGGGCCCGCCCGGCCACGACCGGGAGGGCCCCGACGGGGAAGGCGATGGCCACCGGCCGTGGTGGAGCCCGGCGGCCCGCACCGCCCGCACCGCGCTGACGCTGCTCTCGCTCCCGGTGATCGGCCTGGCGGGCGGCGCCCGGCGCCCGGCGCATCCACCGCCGCAGCGGCTGCGGATCGAGGCGGACGGGGTGCTGCTGAGCGATCTGGACCGGCCGGTGGAGCGGGTGTCGGTCTCGACGGCCGCGCCGGGCGGCGGGCTGGCCGAGGTCGTGGTCCACCCCCATGCGGCGGGCGGCCCCCTGCGCACCCGGGCACGCGCCGTCACCGTCTCCGGACCGGACTTCCGCTACCACGCGGACGCGCTGATCCGCGGCCCGGTCCGCAGCCGCACCTGGACGGTCCGGGCCGAGGCCTGGAGCCTGATCCTCCCCCACCGCCCTTGAGCCCCACTCGCGCCGTCCCGGGCCGTAACCGCCGCGGCGCCCGGCGGCGGGCGCGCCGCCGTCGGACGGGACACTTCCGCCACCGGCCGGACACCACCGTCGCCGGGGCGGACGACCCGATCACACGGCCACCGGGCAGACGGCATCGCACGCCGCCACCGGGCCGGACACGCCCGCGGCTCTCGGCCGGACGGCCCGCCGCCGGGCGGGGCCGGGGTGGCGCGCGGGCGGGGCGGTCAGCCCGCTTCGGCCTCGCGGGCCTCGGCGGCGCGGCGCTCGGCCTGCTGGGCGCGCCAGCGCTCCAGCATCTTGGGCAGCTCCCGCTGGACGAACTCGAAGAAGTCGGCGGTCTCGGTGATCCGCAGCCCCGCCGGGGTGCCGGGGCCGAGCACCTTCGCGCCGTCGCGCATGGTGCTCTCCCAGCGGGCGACCATCTGGTCGCGGCGGGTCAGCGTCTCGTACCAGACCTCGTTGTAGAGCCGGTAGCGATCGCGGCGGGAGCCCGGCTCGCGCTCCCGCACCACCATGTCCACCTGGGACAGATAGCGGATGGCGCCCGAGACCGCGGCGGGGCTGATCCGCAGCCGCTCGGCGAGCTCCGCCGAGGTGAGCGCCCCGGAGTCGGAGACGAGAAGCGCCGCGAAGACCCGCGCCGCCATGCGCTGCATCCCGGCCTCGGCCAGATCGGCCGCGAACCGCTCGACGAACCTGGACACCGCCGCCTCGTCACGCGTCGCTTCACCGCGCGCGTGATCGGGCGCGCCCCCCGGTTCGATCGTCTCCCTCACCGCTTCATCATCTCCCCTCTTCGTCACATCATCATAAGTTTATACGGTTCCTTAACTTCACAAATTTGTGAAACTAGCGTAGCTTCGAAATCATGAAAACGGCAATCTCCGTGTCCGGCCTCCACAAGTCCTTCGGCCGGACCCACGCGTTGGACGGCCTCGACCTCGAAGTCGAGGCAGGTGAGGTCCATGGCTTCCTCGGGCCCAACGGCGCCGGGAAGTCCACGACCATCCGGGTCCTCCTCGGGCTGCTCCGCGCCGACTCCGGCGCGGTGCAGATGCTCGGCAAGGACCCCTGGCACGACGCGGTCGACCTCCACCGCCACATCGCGTACGTCCCCGGAGACGTCACCCTGTGGCGCAACCTGAGCGGTGGAGAGGTCATCGACCTGTACGGGCGGCTGCGCGGTGGGCTGGACACCGCACGCCGGGCCGAGCTCCTGGAGCGATTCGAGCTCGACCCCACCAAGAAGGGCCGTACGTACTCCAAGGGCAATCGACAGAAGGTCGCCCTGGTCGCCGCGTTCGCATCCGAAGTGGAGCTGCTGATCCTCGACGAGCCGACCTCCGGGCTCGACCCGCTCATGGAGGAGGTCTTCCGCGAGTGCGTCGCCGAGGAGCGCGACCGCGGTCGTACGGTGCTGCTCTCCAGCCACATCCTCAGCGAGGTCGAGGCGCTCTGCCGGAGGGTGAGCATCATCCGCAAGGGCCGGCGGGTGGAGTCCGGCAGCCTCGCCGAGCTGCGCCATCTGACCCGTACGTCGGTGACCGCCGAGCTCGCCGGCGAGCCCAACGGCCTGTCCGGGCTCCCCGGTGTGCACAACGTGGACATCCAGGGCAGCCAGGTCAAGCTCCAGGTCGACTCCGACAAGATGGACGCCGTGCTGCGGCAGCTCACCCAGGTCGGGGTGCGCAGCCTCATCTCCACCCCGCCCACCCTGGAAGAGCTCTTCATGCGCCACTACCAGGACGACATCACGCGCACGGAAGCCGAGGCGATCGCCCGATGACCGCCGTAGCCGACGCCCGGGTCTCCCCCCGCGCCCGCGGATCGGCCCACGATCTGGCGGGCACGGGCACGCTGCTGCGGCTCGCCCTGCGCCGCGACCGGATCATGATGCCGGTGTGGGTGCTGTGCCTGGGGCTCACGGCCAGCAGCACCGTCGGCCGTCTGAAGAGCGCGTACGACACCCCCGCCCGGCGCGCCGACCTCGTCGAGGACATGAACGGGAACGGCTCGACCCGGGCCCTGTTCGGCGCCGCCTTCGACGACACGCTGGGCGCGCTGACCGTCTGGCGCGTGGGTGCCTTCCTTACGGTGTTCGCCGCGATCATGAGCCTGCTCATCGTGATCCGGCACACCCGTGAGGAGGAGGAGACCGGCCGCCAGGAGGCGCTCTCCGCGGGCATGGTCGGCCGCCGCGCGGGGCTCACCTCGGCCCTGCTCGCGGTGGCCATCGCCAACGGCGCGGTGACCCTGCTCATCGCGGGCAGCCTCGCGGGCCAGGGCGGCACCGGCGCGCTGGCCCTCGGCCTCGCCGTCGGGCTGTCCGGTATGGCCTTCGGCGGTCTGGCCGCCGTCGCCGCCCAGCTCACGGAGAACGCACGGCTGGCCCGGGGCCTGAGCTCCGCCGCGGTCGGCGTCGCCTTCGTGCTGCGCATGGCGGGTGACGCCGCCGAGGACGGCAGCAGGGGCTCCGGCCATGTCCTGGTCTGGCTCTCGCCGCTGGGCTGGGCCGAGTACGCCCGGCCGTACGCGGACGAGCGCTGGTGGCCGCTGCTGCTGATCGCCGTGCTCGCCGCGGCCTCGATCGCCTTCGCGTACTCCCTCGCCGGGCGTCGCGACGTAGGCGCCAGCTTCTACGCCAGCCGTCCCGGCCCGCCGGCCGCCGGCCCGCTGCTGAGCGGGGTCTACGGCCTGGGCTGGCGGCTGCAGCGCGGTGCCCTGTTCGGCTGGGCCGCGGGCTTCGTCTTCGCGGGCGCCATCTTCGGAGGCATCTCCGACGGTGCGAACGACTTCCTCGGCGACAGCGACAAGACCCGCGACATCATCCAGCGGATGGGCGGCGCCCAGGGGCTGAACGACGCGTTCCTGGCCGCCATGGTCGGCGTCCTCGGCACCATCCTCACCGTCTACACCACCACCTCCGTGCTGCGGCTGCGCGGCGAGGAGACCGACCAGCGCGCTGAGCCCCTGCTGGCCAACGCCGTCGGCCGGCTGCGCTGGGCCGGGAGCCATCTGGTGATCGCGTACCTCGGCCCGGTCGTCATCCTCGCCATCGGCGGTCTGGCGCTGGGGCTGGGCTACGGCATCGCGGCGGGCGATCTGGCCGACCAGCTCCCCCGCTGCCTCGGTGCCGCCCTCGCCCAGCTCCCGGCGCTGTGGGTGCTCACCAGCGTGACACTCTTCCTCGTGGGCGTGGTGCCGAAGTACTCGGCCGCGGCCTGGGCCTTCGTCGGCTGGGTGGTCGCCCTGGGCTGGATGGGCCCGGCGCTGGAGCTGTCCGATTCCGTCATGGACACCTCGCCCTTCAGCCATCTGCCGAAGCTGCCGGGCGACGAGGTGACGGCCGCACCGTTCCTGTGGCTGCTGCTCCTCTCGGTCGTTCTCGCCGCCGGAGGACTGGTGGGTATGCGCCGCCGTGACATCGGCGGCTGACCCCCGTCGGCCCACCACACCCCGGCAACCGCCCCCTGTTGTCCACAGCCTGTGGACAACAGGGGGCTCGTTTGTCTGGTGTGCCAGGTCTTTGTGCGCAGGGCTCCGTGCTCAGAGCTCGACCTGGAGCTCCCGCAGGCCACGGATGACGAAGTTCGCCCCCCGCTCCGGCTCCTTGACCAGCCGCAGCCCGGGCGCCTTGCGGAGCAGGGCGCCGAAGGAGGCGATCAGCTCCAGACGGGCCAGCGGGGCGCCCAGGCAGTAGTGGATCCCGGCGCCGAAGCTGATGTGGGGGTTGTCGGTGCGGGAGAGATCGAGGGTGTCGGGGCGGTCGAAGCGGGCCGGGTCGCGGTTGGCCGAGCCGAAGAGCAGCGCGACCTCGCTGCCGCGCGGGATGACCGTGCCGCCGACCTCGATGTCCTCCAGCACCCACCGCTCGAAGAGCTGCAGCGGGGTGTCGTAGCGCAGCAGCTCGTCCACGGCGGTGGGCAGCAGCGCGTCGGGGTCGGCACGGAGCAGGGCGAGCTGCCCGGGGTGGCGGAAGAGCGCCCACCAGCCGTTCCCGGTGGTGTTGACCGTGGCCTCATGGCCCGCGTTGAGCAGCAGCACACAGGTGGAGATCATCTCCTGCTCGGTGAGCCGGTCGCCCTCGTCGTGCGCGGCGATGAGCCCGCTGATCAGATCGTCCCCCGGGGCCTTGCGGCGCGCCTCGATCAACTCGCGCAGATACGCGGAGAATTCGACGGACGCGCGCACGGCCCGGCGCGCCGTCTCCTCGCCCGGGCTCAGCTCGTACATCCCGCAGATATCCGCCGACCAGGGCCGCAGGGCGGGGCGGTCGGCGGGCGGAATGCCCAGCATCTCGGCGATCACGGCGACCGGCAGCGGTTCGGCGACCGTCTCGATGAGATCGCCGCCGCCCGAGGCGACGAGGGAGTCGACGAGTTCCTCCGCCAGCCGCTGGATCGTCGGCACCAGCGCCTCGACCGTCCGCGGGGTGAACGCCTTGGAGACGAGCCGCCGCAGCCGGGTGTGGTCCGGCGGTTCCAGGTCGAGCATGCCGTGGTCGTTGAGGGTGTGGAACGGCTCGTGCTCGGGTGGCGGCGCGGTGCGGCCGAACTCCTCATGGCCGAAGCGGTGGAGATAGGTGCGGCCGAGCCTGCGGTCCCGCAGCAGCGCGCCGACATCCGCATGACGCGGGATCAGCCACTGGCGGGAGGGCTCGAACCAGTGCACCCGGCCGCGCTCGCGCAGCTCGGCGTAGGCCGGATACGGGTCCGCGACGAACGACGGCCGCCAGGGGTCGAAGGCGGGGGCTTCCGCGCTGCTGCTCATCCCCGGACGGTACCGCCGGGCCCGCTCGGCCTCCAGGGGTCACAGGCGGGTCAGCGGGTCCTCCTCCGGTGCCCCGGCCAGCCGCCAGGGGCCCGCCGGGTGCCTCCGAAGAGGCGGGGCAGCCTCCGGGGGCGCAGGTGCCTCCAGGAGGATCACTAAGCGCTTCGCGGGAAGTGCCGCGAGGTCCGGTCGTTCATCCGCGGCCGCGTCGTGGCTGTTCGCGCAGTTCCCCGCGCCCCTTCGGGGCGCAACCAACCGCACCGGACTTCAGCGAGGCCGCTTAGGGTCCTCCGGGGCCCGGTCAGCCTCCGGGCGTCACCAGGCGGACCTCGTAGGCGAACACCGCCGCCTGGGTGCGGTCGCGCAGCCCCAGCTTCACCAGGATCCGGCTGACATGCGTCTTCACCGTCGACTCGGCGACGATCAGCCGCTCGGCGATCTCGGCGTTGGAGCAGCCCTGGGCGACCAGTACCAGGACCTCGTTCTCCCGCTCGGTCAGCTCGGCCAGCCGCCCCTGCGGGGAGGGAAGCGGACCACCGAACCCGGCGGCCTCGCCGATCCGCGAGAACGTGCTGATCAGGCGCTTGGTGACGGCCGGGGCCAGCAGCGCCTCGCCCGCCGCGACGATACGTACCGCGTCGCCGAGCTGCCGGGCGGAGGCGTCCTTGAGCAGAAAGCCGCTCGCTCCGGCGCGCAGCGCCTGGTAGACGTACTCGTCCAGGTCGAAGGTGGTCAGGACGAGCACCTTGGCGTCCGCGTCCGCCGCGACGATCTCACGGGTGGCCTCGAGGCCGTTGACCTCCGGCATCCGGATGTCCATCAGGACGACATCGGGGCGCAGCGCGGCCACCTGGGCGATGGCCTGGCGCCCGTCGACCGCCTCGCCGACGACCTCGATATCGGGCTGGGCGTTCAGCAGCACGGAGAAGCCCTCGCGGACCATCACCTGGTCGTCGGCGATCAGCACGCGGATGGGAGAGGGGAGGGAGGGGGCGTCGGTGGTCATGGCTTCATCGTCTCCCCCTCCGGGCCGGGCCCCTTCTTCAGCCCCGGCGCCTGGCCAGGCGCCTGGCCCGATGCCTGGCCCGGCGTCTGGCCCGATGCCTGGCCCGATGAATCCGGCGCGTGCCCCTGCTTCGGTGCCGATGCCTCCGGGCCGGAGGCCTCCGCTTCGGGGACCGCGGCGGCCGGGATGAAGACCGCGACCTCGTAGCCGCCGTCCTCCTCCACCCCGCCCGCCGTCATCTCCCCGTTCAGCATGGCCACGCGCTCCCGCATCCCGAGCAGCCCATGGCCCATGCCCGGCGAGGGCCGTACGGCCTGGGTGGGCGGGCCGTTGACGATCCGCAGGCCCAGACCGCCGAGGACGTACGCGACTTCGACGCGGGCGGTGCTGCCGGGCGCGTGCCGCAGCGCGTTGGACAGCGCCTCCTGGACGATCCGGTACGCGGACAGCTCCACCCCGGAGGGCAGCGGCCGTACGGCGCCGGTGGTGATGTGCTCGACGGTCAGCCCCGCCGCCCGGACCCCCGCGAAGAGCGTGTCGAGCGTGGCGAGGGTCGGCTGGGGCGCCTCAGGGTCGGCGTCGGCGTAGGCATCGGGGTCGTCGGCGCGGACGACGCCGAGGACGCGGCGGAGTTCGGTGAGCGCGGCGACCGCGTTCTCACGGATGGTCGCGAAGCTGGTGGCCAGCTCCTCGGGCGGGTTCGCCACCCGGTAGGGCGCCGCCTCCGCCTGGATGGCGATCACGGACATGTGGTGCGCGACGACGTCGTGCAGCTCACGGGCGATGGTCGCGCGCTCCTCCAGCAGGGTGCGGCGGGAGCGCTCCTCGTAGGTGGCCGACTGCTGCACGGCGACCTGCTGCTTGGTCTCGCGCAGACTGCGCCGGGCGACGACGGCGCCCACGATGACGCAGGAGGTGACCACCATCGGGAAGGCGTTCGTGTGCCCCCCATCGGCGGTGAAATCGCAGGCGATTCCGAACACTGCCGTGAGCAGCAGCATCTGCCCGGCCACCCGCGGGAGGTTCTGGCTCGCGACGATCACCATCACCGCGACATGCGAGGCGAAGAGGGTCGCCGGCCAGGGCCACATGCTGCTCCCGACCGGTTCGGCGACGGCCAGGCCCCAGAAGACACTCGCCGCGAAGGACAGCCACCAGGCGCCGATCGGCCGGTAGAGCGCCAGCAGCAGGGGTACGGCACTGAGCAGTGCCAGTCCCATGCTCTCGGTTTCACTCGCCACGGCCATGAGATAGAACGCGCCGGCCACGATCGCGGCATGCGGCAACCACGGCGCGTACGGCCGCACCGCCCGGGGCGCATGGCGCACCAGCGGATGCGTGGCGGCCAGCGGCGGCACCGGGCGGAGGGCGAAGGAGCCGGTGATCAAGTCCTTCCGCAGATCGGAGAACGCCTGGCGGATGGTGCGGAGTTCGGTCCGCGGAATCGTCTCAGTCACGCCGTCCACGGTAGGGAGCGGGCGCCGCGGCGTCGTCCCCGTGAATGTGGATTGTGCGGTGTCCGTCTGAAGTACTACGTGGCGGGGCCCGGCTCGGTGTTACGTGGCGGGGTGCGCCGCCGCCAGCCTTGCGATCTCGTCGGCGACGGTGTGCGCGGCGGGCGTCGTGGGGTCGATGGGCGGGAAGTGGCCGCCGTCGGTCCTGATCAGCCGTACGTCCTGTCCGGCGCGGGCCGCCGCCTCCGCGAAGGCGTCCGCGACCGCCGGCGGCACATCGATGTCGGTGCCGCCCTGCACGATGGTGGTGGGGATCGCGGTGGGCAGCAGCGCGGCGGGGTCGGCGAGGCCCAGCCGGACCGCCAGCTCATCGCCCCCACCACCGCTGCCACCGCTGCCTTCGCCTTCGCCTGCGCCTTCGCCTTCGCCTTCGCCTTCGCCTTCGCCTTCGCCTTCGCCGAGGAGTTCGTCGACGGCGCCGGAGCAGACGTCCAGCGCACGGGCCGTGGCCAGGTCCGCGATGGGGGCGAGGGCGACGACACCGCGGAGCGGGGAGGGGGAGGGCAGATGCCAGGGAGTGCCGGACGGCAGCCGATGCCGGGCCGCCGCCCACAGCACGGCGTGGCCGCCCGCGGAGTGCCCGGTGAGCACCACGCGATCCGGGTCGGCCCCGGGGAGCCCGAGCTCCCGGACGAGACCCGGCACGGTGTCCACGGCGGCCGCGATGTCGTCGAACGTCTCCGGCCACCGCCCGGCCCGCGCGGGGTCCGCCCCACCGCGCCGGTACTCGACGGACGCCACCGCCAGGCCCCGCCCCGCCAGGAAGGCGGCGAAGGGCGAGACATGGCGGCGGTCGTAGGGGGCGCGCCAGGCGCCGCCGTGGAAGAGGAGGACCAGCGGGGCGGGGCGGGCGGCCCCGTCCGTCCCGGGTGGCGGAAGGTAGAAGTCCACCACCTGGTCCGGGTGTTCGCCGTACGCGGCGCTCCGGGCCGGATCCACGGGCGCGAGCCCGAAGACCGACGTCTCCTCGGCCGCCGCCCCCGCTGTCGCCCCGCCCATCGGTCAGCCCTCCTTCAGCACATCGGCCAGCACCCGCGCCGCCCGCTCCACCTCGGCGAAGCCCGTGTAGAGCGGGGTGAAGCCGAAGCGCAGCACATCGGGGCGGCGGAAGTCGCCCACGACACCGCGCCGCACCAGTTCCGCCATCACCTTCCCGGCCTCCCCCGCCGCCGCGCACCGCAGCGCCACCTGGCTGCCGCGCTCGGCGTGTGCGGCGGGGGTGATCGACCGGACGCGGCCCGCCGGGACGTAGTCCTCGACGCAGCGGAGAAAGAGGTCCGTCAGGGCCAGGCTCTTGGCCCTGACGTCCTCGATCGTCACGTCGTCCCACACCTCGAGCGCGGCCTCCAGCGCCAGCATCGAGAGGATGTCCGGGGTGCCGACGCGGCCGCGGACCGCGCCGTCGGCCGGGGTGTAGGCGGAGGCCATGCCGAAGGGGTCGGCATGCGAGTTCCAGCCGGGCAGCGGCGAGTCGAAGCGGGGCTGATGGGCCTGGGCGACATACAGATAGGCGGGCGCGCCGGGCCCGCCGTTGAGGTACTTGTATGTGCAGCCCACCGCGAGGTCCACCCCATGGGCGTCCAGCCCGACCGGCAGGGCGCCCGCGCTGTGGCACAGGTCCCACACCACGAGCGCGCCCGCCGCGTGCACGGCGGCCGTGGTCCCGGGCAGGTCGTGGAGGCGGCCGGTGCGGTAGTCCACGTGGTTCACGAGCGCGACGGCGGTGCGCGCGCCGACGGCGGTCGGGACGTCGCCCGCGGCCACCGGCCGCACGGTGCAGCCGGTCATCCGGGCGGCGGACTCGGCGATATAGCCGTCGGTGGGGAAGGTGGCCTCGTCGACCAGGATCTGATCCCGGTGGGCGCCGCGCTCCTGGGCGATCCGTACGGCCGCGACGACCGCCTTGAAGACGTTCACGCTCGTCGAGTCGCCCACCACGACCTGGCCGGGGGCGGCGCCGATGAGCCGGGCGACGCGGTCGCCGATCCGCTCCGGCGCGGTCCACCACCCGCTCTCCTCCCAGGAGCGGATGCGCAGCTCACCCCATTCGCGGGCGACCACATCGGCCAGCCGGGGCGGGACGGCGCGGGGCAGCGCGCCCAGCGAGTTGCCGTCGAGGTAGACCGTGTCGTCGAGGGTGAAGGCGTCGCGCTTGGCGCGCAGCGGGTCGGCCGCGTCGAGCCTGGCGGCGTCGTCGGCCAGAGCGGTCCCGGGCAGAACGGGCTCGGTACCGGTCGGCTCAGTCGGAATCGTCGCGTCAGACATGGCTACGCGCCGTCCACAGCTCGGGGAAGACGTTCTTGGCCGCGCGCTTCTCCAGCCAGGCGACCCCGGCCGAGCCACCCGTGCCGGTCTTGGAGCCCATCGCCCGCCGGGTCGCCACCAGGTGGTCATTGCGCCAGCGCCACACCAGCTCGGCGACCTCGGTGAGCGCCTCGCCGAGCCGGATCAGCTCGCTGTCGCGCGGACCGGAGTAGATCTCCTCCCAGACCCGCTCCACCCCGGGATCCGGTTCATGGCGCAGGGCGGGATCGCGGTCCAGCACCGCGGCCGGGACGGCGAGGCCGCGGCGCGCGAGATGGCGCAGCACCTCGTCGTAGAGGCTGGGCTCGGTCAGCGCCTTCTCCAGCTCGGCGTGGACCCGCGGCGCGCCCCGGTGCGGGACGAGCATGGACGCGGACTTCTCGCCGAGCAGGAACTCCAGCCGCCGGTACATCGCCGACTGGAAGCCGGAGCCCTCGCCGAGCGCGGAGCGGTACGCGTTGAACTGGCCGGGGGTGAGATGGGCCAGCGGTGCCCACGAGGCGTTGAGCGACTCCAGCTCGTAGGCCGAGCGCTGGAGCGCGGCCATCGCGGTGGGCAGGTCGTCCTCGCGCAGCGCCTGCGCGGCGGTCTGCCACTCATGGACGATCACGGTGAACCACAGCTCCATGACCTGGGTGGTGACCAGGAACACCATCTCGCCGGGGTCGTCGGAGAGGGGGTGCTGGAGGTGGGTGAGCACGGACGCCTGGACGTAGTCCTCGTACGGCGTGGTGCCGTCGAAGTCCAGATTCGGGGCGTCGGACTCGGCGTGGTCAGGGACAGGCTGCTGCGACATCGCATCTCCTGAGTACTGCTCGCTACCGGGTAGCGGTCCGCCCCTTCCCTTCGGTCTCGGAGCCCCGGTCCCCTCGGGGCCCACAGCCGAAGGGGCCCCGCACCGCATCATCCGCGCAGCACGGACGATCGGCAAGTACGGAAGGGGCCCGTGGGGCGTACGACACCCCACAGGCCCGGTGCGCCTCGCCCTGTCTCAGCGGATCAGGAGAGGCGAGGTCAGGAGACGTGAATCAGGAGACGTGGATCAGGAGAGCGTGTCCGCCGCGGTCGGGGAGCTCTCACGCAGGAAGGTCGAGCAGCGCTCGTACTCCTCCTGCTCGCCGATGGACTGCGCGGCGCGCGCGAGCGCGTGCAGGGCGCGCAGGAAGCCCCGGTTGGGCTCGTGCTCGAAGGGCACCGGACCGTGGCCCTTCCAGCCGCTGCGGCGCAGGGCGTCGAGGCCGCGGTGGTAGCCGGTGCGGGCATACGCGTAGGACTCGACCACCCGGCCGGCCTCGAACGCCTCGTCGGCGAGCTGCGCCCAGGCGAGCGATGAGGCCGGGTACTTCGCGGCGACCTCGGCCGGGGCCGCGCCGGAGGCGAGCAGCTCGCGCGGCTCCGGGTCGTCGGGCAGATGGGTCGGGGGCGGTCCCCCGAGCAGGTTCTCGTGAATGGCCATGGGTTCCAGTCTGCCTGGTCCGGGGCCCCACCCGACACGCTCAAGCCATGAGGAGGACGCGGGTCAGGCAGAGGGGCGTCTCTCGCCCGGGTCCAGGGGTGGCGCGGACACCCCGCAGTGGTAGGCGCACTCGGGGCGGCACGGCGGCCCCGCCGCCCGCGCGACGCCCTCGGCGCCCTCCGCCGGCACCGCGGCCCCGGCTCTCTCGGGCTCCGCCCCCACCTCGGCGCCCGCCTGCTCCAGCGCGTCCGAGCGCACCGTGCGCCAGGCGAGGATCGCCCCCAGCACCAGCACCCCGGCGCAGATCGGCATCGCCCGCCGGAAGGTGCTCGAGAAGGCGTCCGCCGATCGGTACGCCTCCGGGCCCATCCCCGCGAGCAGTGGCAGCGCCGCCACCGCGACCAGCCCGGCCGCCCGCGCCGCCGCGTTGTTGACACCGCTGGCCAGGCCCGCGCGGGCGACGTCCACCGAGGCCAGTACGGTCGCGGTGAGCGGGGCGACCACCACGACCATGCCCAGGCCCAGCACCAGCAGCGCGGGCAGGATGTCCCGCCAGTACACCGCCCCCACCCCGGCCCGGGTCATCAGCCACATCCCCGCCGCGCACAGCAGCGGGCCGACGGTCAGCGGGATCCGCGGGCCGATGCGCTTGCCCAGCTCCCCCGAACGGGCCGACAGCAGCAGCATCAGCGTGGTCGTGGGCAGCAGCGCGGTACCGGCGGCGAGCGCGGAGTAGCCCACCACCACCTGGAGGTCGAGCACCGAGAGGAAGAAGAAGCCGCCGAAGGCCGCGTAGACGCACAGGGTCACCACATTGACGGCGCTGAACTGGCGGGAGGCGAAGATGGAGAGCGGCAGCATCGGCTCGCGCAGCCTCCGCTCCACGACGATGAAGACCGCCCCCAGCGCCAGCCCGGCGACGCCCGGAACCACCACGGCGGGCGAGGCGCCCTTCTGCGGCGCGGCGATCAGCGCATAGGTGACCAGGGCGAGGGCCGCCGCCCCCAGCACGGCACCGAGGACGTCGAACCGGCCGCGCGGCTGCGGATCGCGGCTCTCCGGTACGTGGCGCAAAGCCACCGGCACACACACCGCCGCCAGCGGCACATTGATGAAGAACACCCAGCGCCAGCCGGGCCCGTCCACCAGCCAGCCGCCCAGGAACGGCCCGATCGCCGCCCCGATGCCGCCGAAGCCGGACCACAGCCCGATCGCCCGTGCCCGGTCATCGGGGTGGATCACCGACTGGATCAGCGCCAGCGACCCGGGGGTGAGCAGCGCCCCGCCGATGCCCTGGAACGCCCGCGCGGCGATGAGCACCCCGGCGTTCGGCGCCAGCCCGCACGCCAGCGAGGCCAGCGCGAACCACACCACCCCGATCACGAACACCCGCCGCCGCCCGAACCGGTCCCCGAGCGCCCCGCCGAGCAGGATCAGCCCGGCGAGGGTGAGCATGTAGGCGTTGACGGTCCACTGGAGTACGGGCAGATCGGCGCCCAGGTCGAGGCCGATGTGCGGCAGGGCGACATTGACGACGGTGCTGTCGAGGAGGGCCATGGCGGAGCCCAACACGGTGGTGAACACCAGCCACCGCCCGGCCGGCACGGATAGCCGTACCGGCTCACCGTTGCCCCGAGCGTGTCCCGCCCCGGGCGTGGAGCCGCCCATACCTGGATCATGCCCGCATCGACGTTTGTGGGCAATCGTTCCGCGGAGGGGGCATCTCCCAGCGGTGGCTGGGGGAGGAACGGGTCGGCACAAACCGGCCGCCGGCCCGCACCCGCCAACGAAGCGGCAACGGGCAAAACCATAGGCGCCCGGCGCGCGAGGGCAGCGCACAGCAAACGGGCCCGGCGGCCCGCCGCAAAGGCGAGCGCCGGGCCCGAAGGGGCGAGCCGAAGGACTACTTCAGCTTCGTCCCCGTCGACCGAAGATCCGCACAAGCCTTGGTGACCCGCTCAGCCATCCCCGTCTCGGCCAGCTTGCCCCAGCTCCGCGGGTCGTACGTCTTCTTGTTGCCGACCTCGCCATCCACCTTCAGCACCCCGTCGTAGTTGCGGAACATGTGGTCCGCGATCGGACGGGTGAAGGCGTACTGGGTGTCCGTGTCGAGGTTCATCTTCACCACGCCGTTCTCCAGCGCGGTGCGGATCTCCTCCTCCGTGGAGCCGGAGCCGCCGTGGAAGACGAAGAAGAACGGGTCCTGCTTGCCGTACTTCGCGCCGACACCGTCCTGGAGATCACGCAGCAGCTCCGGGCGGAGGACGACATTGCCCGGCTTGTAGACGCCGTGGACGTTGCCGAAGGAGGCGGCCAGCAGGTAGCGACCCTTGTCGCCCAGGCCCAGGGCCTCGGCAGTGCGCAGGGCGTCGTCCACCGTCGTGTACAGCTTGTCGTTGATCTCGTGCGTGACGCCGTCCTCCTCGCCACCGGTCGGGGTGATCTCGACCTCAAGGATGATCTTCGCCTTGACCGCCTCGGCCAGCAGCTCCTGCGCGATGTCGAGGTTGTCGGCGAGGGTCTCGGCGGAGCCGTCCCACATATGGGACTGGAACAGCGGGTTCTGGCCCTTGGCGACGCGCTCCTGCGAGATCTTGAGCAGCGGACGGACATAGCCGTCCAGCTTGTCCTTCGGGCAGTGGTCGGTGTGGAGGGCGATGTTGACCGGGTACTTCTCGGCCACGACATGCGCGAGCTCGGCGAGGCCGACCGCACCGGTCACCATGTCCTTCTTGTACTGGCCACCCAGGAACTCGGCACCACCGGTGGAGATCTGGACGATGCCGTCGCTCTCCGCCTCGGCGAAGCCGCGCAGGGCGGCGTGCAGAGTCTGCGTCGAGGTCACGTTGATCGCCGGGTAGGCGAACTTGCCCGCCTTCGCCCGGTCGAGCATCTCGTTGTAGATCTCAGGGGATGCGATGGGCATCTGACCGCTCCTTGTATGTGCGGGTTAGTCGTACTTGGCCCTGACCTAGGGGCGACGTCATCGTCGGGGCCATAATCCCAGACTCCGCCGATTGCTCCACACGGCGCACGCCGAGACCACACGGACGGGGGTGGGTGGTTTCACGTGAAACCTCCCACCTCCCCAGCCTGCATGATTCAGCTCAGCCCGAGGTCGGTGAGCGAGTACGCCGGGAGGTACGGCAGCCCAGCGTCCGCGATCGCGGGCGCGGCGCCGCGCTCGACGATCGTCGCGACCGCGACGACCTCCGCGCCCGCCTCCCGCGCCGCCTCCACCGCGGTCAGCGGCGAACCGCCGGTGGTGGAGGTGTCCTCGACCACCAGCACCCGGCGGCCCGCGATGTCCGGGCCCTCGATACGCCGCTGCATACCGTGCGTCTTCTGGGCCTTGCGGACCACGAAGGCGTCGAGCCGGCGCCCGCGCGCGGCCGCGGCGTGCAGCATGGACGTGGCCACCGGGTCGGCGCCCAGCGTCAGCCCGCCCACCGCGTCGTACTCCAGATCGGCCGTGGTCTCGAGCATGACCTGCCCGACCAGCGGCGCGGCCTCGGCGTCCAGGGTGATCCGGCGCAGGTCGATGTAGTAGTCGGCCTCACGCCCGGAGGAGAGGGTCACCTTGCCGTGGACCACGGCCTTGTCCTTGATCTGCTGCAGCAGGGCGTCACGCGCATCGCTCATGCGCATGAGCTTATGCGGTGGCCCTCGGAACCCCCCAAGCCGCTCCGTACCGTGAGACCGACCGCGTCAGTCGTGAGACCGACGACCGCGTCAGCCGTGAGACCGACGTCAGTCGTGAGACCGACCGCGTCAGGCCAGAGTGCGCCAGCTCCAGGTCATGGCGATCTCCAGCGGCTCGATGGGGGTGACCAGGCGCGGCATGAGGTTGAGCCCGTTGGGCGGGCCGGACTGCGGTTCGACGCACACCGCCTCCGCCTGCTCGTCGTAGACGACCACCCACTCCGTCCGGCTGGTGACCTTCAGCTCGAGCCGGCCGGGCCAGGTGAGCGTGACGTCCACCCCCTGCGGCATCCCGAAGCAGTCGTCCCAGGGGCCGGGCTTCGGCGCGATCCGGCGGCCGGTGGGGAGGTGGTCCTCGCCGCGCTCCTCCTGCCATGCGGCGTCGAAGGCGATCTCGGCATCGGGGCCGCCCTCGCCGAGGTTCCGCAGGAACCACGGATGCCAGCCCGCCTGCGCCGGGAAGGAATCGCCCTCGGTCTCCACGCTCATGGTGACGGTAAGGCTGTCCGGGGAGAGCTCGAAGCTCTGGGTGACCCGGCCCTCGTACGGCCAGGGGTCGGCGAGGTCGTAGGTGAAGGCCGCGCTGGACTGCCCCGTGCTGACCGGGGCCCATTCGACGTTCCGGCCGGTCCCGTGGATCGCGTGCGGCGGGGAGTTGATGGGCAGTTGGTGGGTCCGCCCGCCGTTGCGGAACCGGCCAAGACCGGTCCGGCCGCACCACGGCACCATCGGGAACGACCCGAACCGCGGGGCCTGCCGCAGCAGCTCCGTACCGCCGATGCGCAGTGAACCGATACGGCAGCCGTTCTCGGGTGAGACGGTCAGCTCGGCGTCCCCGGCGGTCAGCCGTACGCCCTTGGTCTCCGTTGTGTCTTCGGTGGTCACAAACACCGAGCCTATGCGCCCGGGCTCATCGGCGGCGGCGAAGTACCCGACGGCCCACGACGACGACGGATGCGAGCACGACGGCCGCGGCGGGCGCGGCCCAGCGCAGGGTGGCGCTGGTGGAGACGGTCTCGGGCGCGGGGACCGGGGCGTAGCGGCCGCGCGGCGGGGCGTGGTCGACCTCCTCGGTGGAGCGGCCGATCATCGTGCGGCGGGCGTGGGCGGCCTCGGCCGGGGGCTCCTCGTCCAGGTCGTCGAGCTCGCCGAAGCCGACCGGCTCCTCGACGGCGTCCACCCCGTCGAGGTCCTCGAGGTCGCCGACGTCCTCGATGTCCATGTCGTCGGCCGACAGCGGAAGCTCGGCCTCGGTCGGCAGCCCGGTCTCATCCGCGACGGCGGCCGCACCCGCGTCAGCGGCCGCATCGGTGGTCTCGTCAGCGGCCTGGCCGGGGGCCTCGTCCTCCGTGGGCGCGCCGATCGGGGACGTCTCCAGCCCGGCCGTGAGCGCCGCGGCGAACCGGTCCAGCATGCGGCGGGCCACGGTGATGGACGTCTCGTCGTCGAACTCGGCCAGCCGCCCGTCGCTGTGGACCGTCCCGGAGCACTTCAGCTCCGTACCGCCCTCGACGGGCTTCGGCGTGATGGTCAGCGCGAGCTTCACCGAGCCGCTGCCGCGCGCCTCGCCGCCCTCGCCCTCGACCTCGAAGGCATCGGCGCGCCGGATGACGCGCAGCGCGCCGCGATAGGTGATGGTGGACCCGCCGATGCGCAGCCGCAGCCGGCCCGCGAGCGGACCGGCGGCCTCATCGGCGTCCTGCTGGAGCCCGGGAACGCAACGAGCGACGCGGGCGGGCTCCGCGAGCGCCAGCCGGACGGTGTCGACGGGAAACGGAACGAACACCTCATGCTCCATAGGTCAAGACAGTACCCATCGCACGTTCCCTGAGACCCGTTCCCGCGCAACTTTCCGCGTGCCGCTGACGTACGCCGTCGACGCGAGCCCCCGGCGCACGGACACGCTCCGCACGCGGGGGGGGGCGCCCGCCGCAGGGCCCGCCGGGGCGTCACTCCCCATAGCGCGGACGCATGAGCGTCGACGGGGGCAGACCTTCCTCTCGCGCGCGCTCGGCCGTGCGGCGGGCCGCCCGCAGCCCCTCCTCCGTCAGCGAGCGCGGCCGCGGCCGGTGCGGGGCCAGCCGCAGCCCGACCGGGGAGCGCGCCGCCAGGACGAAGCCCCAGTCGTGCGGGCTGCCGCGCCCGGGGCGCGGGGCACCGATCACATACGGAGTGGTCCGCAGCCCGACCGAGCGCATCGTCGCGTCCACCGTCCAGAACGCCCGCGGATCGGGCCGCAGCGGCCCGGCGTGGACCACCAGCCGGCCGCCGGGCGCCAGCACCCGCTCGGCCAGGCCGTAGAACTCCTGCGAGTAGTACTTGGTGCTCGGGGTGAGCTCGGGGGCGGGCAGATCGCAGACCACCACGTCGTACGCCATGGACCGGCGCAGCCAGTCGAAGGCGTCCGCCGTCACCGCCCGCACCCGCGGATCGCGGTAGGCGCCGCCGTTGAGCGCGGACAGGCCCGGATCGCGCCGGGCCAGCCGCACCACCTCCGCGTCGCGCTCCACGACGGTCACCGACCGGACCCCCGCGTACCGCAGGATCTCGCGCGCCGCGAGCCCGTCGCCCCCACCCAGCACCAGCACCCGGCCGTGCGGTCCGGCGGCCATCGCCGGGTGGATCAGCGCCTCGTGGTAGCGGACCTCGTCGCGCCCGCTGACCCGCAGCCGCCCGTCGAGGAAGAGGGACAGCGGCCGCCCGCTCGTCCCTCCGCCCACCAGCACGATCTCCTGCTCGCCGGTGCGCAGCGCGACCCGCACCCCCGGTCCGTAGACGGCCTGTCGGGCGGCCCGCTCGAACGAGGGGGTCAGCACGGCACCCGCGGCCAGCGCGGCGAGCACCAGCCCGTTGGCGACGATCAGCGCCCACCGCGCCCGTACGCTCAGATCGCGGCGGAAGAGCCAGAGCACCAGCGCGCCGCCCGCGACCGCGTTGACCGCGCCGGTGACCAGCGCGCCGGTCAGCTGGCCGAACGCGGGCAGCAGCAGAAAGGGAAAGGCGAGCCCGCCGACCAGCGCGCCCACATAGTCGGCCGCGAACAGATCGGCCACCGCGCCGCCCGCGTCCTGCCGGCGCACCCGCTGGATGAGGGTCATCAGCAGCGGCACCTCGGCCCCGATGAGCACACCGATGGCGAACGAGACGCCGACGAGCGCGGAGCGCGAGTGACCGCCCCATGCGAAGCACGCGTACAGCGCCATAGCCGAGCAGCCGCCGACGAGCGCGAGCACGGCCTCGACGGCACCGAAGCCCACGGCGGCCCGGCAGCGCAGCCGCTTGGCCAGCAGCGAGCCGACACCCATGGCGAAGACCATCACGGACAGCACGACGGATGCCTGGGTGACCGAGTCACCCGCCAAGTACGAGGCCAGGGCCACGAGTTCGAGTTCGTAGACGAGGCCGCAGGCGGCGCAGACGAAGACCGTGCCGAGCACGAGGAAGCGGCCGAGCCCCGCCCGCACCGGCAGCCGCGCCGGAGGGCCGGATTCCGGCGACGACGGCGCATCCGAGACGGCGGACATGGGCGAATCGATCACAAAGGGAACGCTACGTCACATATCGCTTACGTCTCGTCCCCCACACGAGTGCATTGCCGTTCGTACATCTGGCATCGATGGCCTCTCGGCCACGCGCGATCCCCTTCAGACGCAGGGGACTTGGGGCGGCACCCCACCCGACAGCCCGTCCGCCAGGCCACCCGGCAGACTGCCCGGCAGACCGCTCGGCAGGCCACCCGACAGCCCGTCCGCCAGGCCGCCCGGCAGACCGCCCATATCGAGCCCGCCCGCGCCCGGCGGCCGGAGCGCGGCCGGCACCCGGGCCCCCACACAGGTGCGGGTGGTGACCAACCGCCCCTCCTGGGGGTAGGCATGCCAGGTCCGCCAGCCCACCGTGCCTTCGTTCCACTGCGCGAGCAGCGCCGTGAACGCGTTCGGGCTGCCGGGGAACGTACCGGCCAGACCGTGCGGATGGTCGGCCACCAGCGCGAGCAGCTCCTGGGCGCGCCCGGCGAAGGCCTCTTGCGACAACTCCTCGACACGTGCCGCGAATTCGTATTCGCGGCCGTCGACGAGGGTGGAAACCCCCAGCGGAAGCGGGGTGCTGTTGCCGGACATACAGGCCACGGTCTCCGAACAACGGCTGCCCTCCCCTTCGAGGAGGACCTGGTGGGAGGCTCCCAGAAGCCTCAACTGGATAGCGAAGTCATGGAGTTGGAGATCGAGCACAGCGAGGGCGGGAAGCGGTTCCCGTCCCAGGCCCCAGGCGAGGTCAGCGGCGCGGGTATCGGTGTAGGCAGTCTTGAGGGTCGTGAGCATGGATCGGCTCCGCAAGCACGCAGTGGAAAAAGATGGGCCAGCTCGCCCCGCGGGGGACCAGGGGCATGCGCATACGGCGGCTCGTGCCCACGTGGGGCCGTAAGGTCGATTGGTGGTATACGGAATCATGAAATGCTCGGCGCCACATCGTTTTTACCCACCTTCGCCGGGTTTCCACCCCCTAGGGCGCTCCCTAGGTCAAGTGTTCAACAAGCCAGCGCCCGGCGCACGTTGGCGCGCCGGGCGCTGGCTCATCGCTTCACGGCCGTAAGGACGGCGTGGCAACCGTAAGAAGGGCATGGCAACCGTAAGAACGGCATGGCGACCGTAAGGCCGCGC
>NZ_JAAAYH010000820.1:0-1605 GCF_018035285.1 Streptomyces sp. MK37H
GAACGAGGCTTAGCCGGCCGCGACGAACGTCAGCGGAAATGCCTGGCCGGAATCCGCGTAACGGTGGAACCGCCCGACCCAGGACGGCTCCTGAAGGGCCTGGACCTGGGTGCGGGGCAGCGCGATGTGCACATCGCGGCCGCCGCCCTGGTCGGCCGGGGTCGGCGCGATATGCACGGTCCAGGGAATGGGGATGGGGGAGAAGTCGTACCAGAAGGGGGCGCCCTGCCCGAAGTCGATGCGATAGAAGGGCAGCTTCGACCAGTTGTTGATCGCGATGGTGTTGTCGAACGCGTCCAGGCCCATGGTGGTCATGACCCGCTTGAGGCGTCCCGCGTCGCGTTCGGCGCACAGGAACGCCGCTTCCTCGCGGATTCGCTCCTCCGTGTTCTCGGCATAGCCCGCGCGGATCGCCGCGGCGATCTCGCCGAGCGGGCGGGAGCGCAGTTCGGCGGCGGTCATTCCGGGCCGGGTGTTGGTGACGGCGTTGCCCCAGTAGTCATCCGGTACGGCCGCGCCGACGAACGAACGGAAGTCGGCGATGAGGCCGAGTCTTTCCTCGCTCGTATCGGGACGGTCCCGCAATGCGCCGAGCACTTTCCACAGATGGGCGGTGAGCGCGTCATTGGTCGACACCCATCGATCCGTGCCCGCGAGGTCGGCCATCGCGGCGTCCTTCATGGCGGTCAGCTCGGCGGTGGTGAAGCGGGTGGTCACCGTCGTCACACTGCCGAGGCTGCCGCGCAGGGCGCGGCCCACGAAGGCGGTCTTCTGGCCGCGCCCGGTGACCGTGAGATGGGCGCCGCCCGTAAGGCCGCCTGTAAGGGTGTCACCGGAGGCCGAGGCGCCGAGCGCGTCGATGACCCCGCGGTCATGGTTGGGCTTGGCGTATCCGAGGCCCCGGTGCTCGTGCGACCAGGCCTCCAGGAAACTCATATAGCTGGACCCGTCACCCACGGCGTGGTTCATCGTGAGGCCCAGGATGGAGCCGCCGCCTTTCATATGGGTGAGCTTCACCGTGAAAAGCGGTGTATCGCGGTCGACCACCCAGAACGGCATGGCGTGACTGAGATAGCGATCCAGTCCCTTTTTCGCCGTGCGGCGGGGTCCGTAGTCCGGCATGGGCACGGATGCCTGTGCCTCGACGAAGCGCACACCCGAGTCGTCGCAGAGCACGCTGAGACCGCCGTCGGGGTCCTTCTTCATACGGCCCGAAAGGACGGGGAAGTTACGCAGCGTCCGGCCGAGGGAGGCGCGCAGCGCCTCGCCGTCGAGCGTCTCCCGGTAGAAAAAGGCGCGGGGCGTATAGACCGTGCCGATGAGCATGTCGTAGACGCTCAGCCGTATGCGGTCACCGCTCGCCTCTCCGGCACACACGGTGAACGATCGCTTGGCGCCGCTCTCGGTGGCGGAAGCCGTCATACTCACACGCTCTTTCGTTGGGCCCAAACGCGCTGTCACGTCGACGCGTTGACCGTAACTTCCGACGCGTTGACCGCAACCCTCGAGGCGTTGACCGTAACCCCCGGGGCGCGAGCGGCCTCATGAAGTGGAACCGGGTTTAGGGAATTCCCCAACTTCCGTTCGGCCTCGATCTTTCCCGGG
>NZ_JAAAYH010000821.1:0-1598 GCF_018035285.1 Streptomyces sp. MK37H
GCGTTCGCCGCCCGGCGCGCGGCGCAGCGCGGTATCGCCTTCCGTCGCTGCCCCCGCGCCGAGGCGCTGGCCGCCCCCATCACTTGCGGAAAAGTCTCCGTACCGCTCGACTACGCCCGTCCCCGCGGCAAGCACATCTCCCTCACCGTCAGCCGGATCCGGGCCACCGGCCCGAAGGCGCGGCGTCAGGGCGCGCTGGTCTACAACCCCGGCGGACCGGGCGCCTCCAGCATGGCGTTCCCCGAGTACGCGGCCGAGGACGCCTTCCGCCGGGTGGCCGCCGCCTACGACTTCGTCGGCTACGCCCCACGGGGTGTGGGCCGCTCCGCCCCGCTGTCCTGCCAGCGGCCGTCGGCCTACGCCAAGGCGCCGACCAGTTCCCCGCCGCACCCCACGGCCGCCTTCAAACGGCGGCTGGTGGCGCGGGCGCGCGCCTACGTCCGGGGCTGTGTGCGCCGCTCGGGCCGCGCGCTCGCGCACTACACCACGCTGAACAACGCCCGCGACCTGGAGGTGCTGCGCGCCGCGCTGGGCCAGCGGCGGCTCACCTTCGTGGGCGCCTCGTACGGCACGTACTACGGGGCCGTGTACGCCACGCTGTTCCCGGGGCGGGTGCGCCGGATGGTCTTCGACAGTGTGGTCAACCCCGCCCCCGGGCGGATCTGGTACCGCGACAACCTCGACCAGTCGCTGGCCTTCGAGCGGCGCTGGCGGGACTGGCGCCGCTGGGTCGCCCGGCACCACACCGTCTACCACCTGGGCGCCACCGCGGACCGGGTGCTCGCCTCGTACGACACGGTGCGGCGGCGGCTGGCGCGGAAGCCGGCGGGCGGGGTCGTCGGCACCGCCCAGCTCCAGAGCGCGTTCCTGAGGACCGGCTACAACGACGCCTACTGGGACCCGGCCGCCCGCGCGCTGGCCGCGTATCTGCGCGGCGACCCCGAGCCGCTGATCGAGCTCGCCGCGCCCGATCCGGCGGAGGCGGCCGACGACGAGAACGGCAACGCCGTCTACACCGCCGTGGAGTGCAACGACGCGCCCTGGCCGCGCGCCTGGGCCACCTGGGACCGCGACAACACCGCCCTCGCCCGCCGCGCGCCCTTCGAGACCTGGGACAACGTGGCGATGAACCTGCCGTGCGCCTTCTGGCCGCTGAAGCCCGGCCGCCCCCTCGACGTAGGGAACCTGGAGGCCGTGGGCCCCCGGAGGACGGGCCGGGTCACGCTGCCGCCGGTGCTGCTGCTGTCAGCGGAGCGGGACGCGGCCACGCCGTACGCGGGGGCGAAGGAGCTGTGGCACCGGCTGCCCGGCTCCTCGCTGGTGACCGAGCGGAAGGCGGGGACGCACGGGCTGTGGGGCGGTCCGAACGACTGCGTCAACCGCCATGTGGACACCTATCTGCTGACCGGGAAGACCCCCGGCCGGTCCGCCTTCTGTGCCCCGCGCCCGGAGCCCGCACCGCTGCCGGAACCGGCGCCGCTGCCCGATTCGGGCAAGCAGCCGGCGGCGATCCCGGGTACGCCGTGAGATTGCCCCGCGGGACGGACACCGTGATGCCGTCCCGACCGTCGTACGTCGCTGGGAGGTGTCCGGCGGAT
>NZ_JAAAYH010000822.1:0-1581 GCF_018035285.1 Streptomyces sp. MK37H
CGCCACCACATCCGGGGAGACGGCCGCCCGCTCATCGAAGAGCTCCCCCAACGGCCGTACGGGAACCGCTCGCTCAGTGGCGTTCCACCCCTCCACCACCCGCTCCCGCTCACCGCGCCCCAGCAGCTCGATCTCACTCACCCGCCGCGTCGGATCCGCCGCCATCTGCTCCAGCACCCGGGCCAGCCGCCGTACCACGCCCCGCGCGGCGTCCTCGTCGAACGCGTCCGGGCGGTAGTCCAGCCAGAACTTCAGCTCGTCCGCCGGGTCCACCCCCAGCGTCAGCGGGAAGGTGGTCGCCATCCGGGTCGTGCTGTCCGTCAGTCGCAGAGGAGCGGCCGGTCCGGTCTCGCCCGCGTGGAAGTTCTCGAAGGCCATCAGGGTGTCGAACGTGGCGCCCGGTCCGGCCAGGCGCTGGATCTCCTTGAGGCCGAGGTGCTGGTGGTCGAGCAGCGCCGACTGCTGGGCCTGCACCAGGCTGAGCAGGTGGGCAATGGAGTCGGCCGGGCGCAGCCGGACCCGTACGGGGATCGTGTTGATGAAGAGCCCCAGCATGTCCGCCATCCCCGCCAGCTCCGGCGGACGTCCGGCCACCGCGGCGCCGAACACCACATCGCTCCGGCCGGTGAGCTTGCCGACGACCTGGGCCCAGGCCACCTGCAGCACGGTGTTCAGCGTGACGCCGTGAGTACGGGCGAGCTCCCGCAGCGCACCGGCCAGATGATCGCCGGTCTCGGCGAGGACCTTGCGGGTGAGGACGGGTTCGGCGTTCGGGTCGAGCGCGGCGACCGTCGTCGGCTCGGACACGCCATCCAGCGCCCGCTGCCAGGCAGCGCGCGCCGCCTCCCGGTTCTGGCGGCGCAGCCAGGCCAGATACTCGCCGTAGGGCGTGGTCGGCGCCAGTTCGCGGGTGTCACCACCGGCCGCGTAGCCGGCCCACAGCTCGCGGATGAGGATTCGTAGCGACCAGCCGTCGAGCACGATGTGGTGCAGGGTCACGACCATGCGGTGGCGGTCGGGGCCGGTCTTCACCAGCAGGATTCGTGCCAGGGGTGGGGCCGTGAGGTCGAAGCGGCGGGCCCGTTCCGCGTTCTCCAGCCGGTCCGCCCGGTCCCGCGCCGCCTCGGCGCCGAGGTGCGACAGGTCCACCTCGTGCCAGGGCAGGGTGACGTGGCGGGCGATCACCTGGACGGGTTCGTCCACGCCGACCAGGCGGCGGAAGCCGGTGCGCAGACTGCCATGCCGTTCGACGAGCGCCTGCCAGGTGTCGCGCAACTTCCGTATGCCCAGGGGCCCTTCGAGCTCCAGGACCTTCTGTTCCACATAGATGTCCCGCTCCCGCTCATCGAACATCGCGTGGAAGAGCAGGCCCTCCTGGAGGGGTGACAGCGGCAGTACGTCGACCACGCCGCCCGCCACCTCGGCCTCAAGCTCCTCGATCTGGGCCTGGTCGAGTGCCATCAGCGGGAAGTCGGATGGCGTATGGCCGCCACCGGTGTGTGCGGCGAGGCCGGACAGCATCTCCGCCCACGCTTCGAGCAGTCGCCGGGCGGCCGGTTCGGTGAGGAGGGGATCCGGCCA
>NZ_JAAAYH010000823.1:0-1580 GCF_018035285.1 Streptomyces sp. MK37H
ACGTCGACGCCGAGGAGTCCGAGGCGGACGGCTCGGGGCGGTGCGACAACCGCTCACGCGGCGACGGCGCGCCCGCCGATCCGCCGCCCGTGCCCACCGTCCCGCGCTGCCCGCCGCGCGGGCTCTCCGCGGGCTTGCTGGGCAGCGGTGAGCCGGGCAGGTTGTTCGTCGGCATATCGCTCGGCTCCGGCGCCTTCACGACCTCCGAGGACCGTACGGCCGCGCCCAGCATCGAGCCCACCAGCAGCGTCAGCCCGGCGACCACCATCGCCATCACGCCGCCGCGGCGCAGCACCCGGCGCCGCAGCTCCCACAGTTCGGCCCGGGGGCCGAGCCGCCGCCATGCCTCGCCGGCGAGGCGGCCGTCCACCGAGTAGACCGGCGCGCCCGCGATGATCAGCGGGCTCCAGGCGGCGAGGTAGATGATGTCGGGCGCGTCGTAGACCGGCACCGTGCGCCAGCTCACGGTGACGATCAGCGCGGCGGACAGCAGCGCGCCGAACGAGGCGGCCAGCCGCTGCCACAGCCCGAGCACGGTGAGCACCCCGACCACGATCTGCAGGAACGCCACGGTCAGCCCGGCGCCCACCGGATGCTCCAGCGCCAGGTCGCGCAGCGGCTCGGCGATCGGCCAGGGGTGCAGCCTGCGCAGCCAGGTGACCATCGAGCCGCGCTCGCCGCCGTCGAAGTAGACGGGGTCGGAGAGCTTGCCCATCCCGCCGTAGATGGAGATGAAGCCGAGGAAGATGCGCAGCGGGAGCAGGACGACGCCGAGGTTCATCCGGCGCCCGGGGTAGTAGGCGTGGCGTACGGACTCGGAGTGGCGGCGCGGGCGCGGAACCTCGGCGCTCCGCGACTCGTCCCGCTCGTGGTCGAGGGCGCCCGGCCGTCCGGAGGACGCGCCGCGCCGCTCCGCCCCGGCCGCCCTGGCCACCGCGCTCGCCCGGCCCGCTCCGCGCGCCCCGCCCGCCTCGGCCGGGCCGTCCGCGCCCGGACGCCGCCGCCCGCCGGACGACCGGGGCACGGACTCCGTACGGGGGCTGCGCGGGCCGATGACCGTGGGCGCCGAGTCGTCGTCGAAGGCGATCCGCGGCAGCACCTGCGTGGCGCCCACGTCCTCGGCGCCCTCGCCCGACCGGGACCGGCCCAAACCATCGTTCAGGCCATCGGACAGACTGTCGGTCAGCCCCTCGGAGGAGTACCGCACGGCCTGCAGCAGCCGGGTCGCCGCGGTGTCCCCGCCGGGGCGGGTACGGCCGCTCCACACCACGGGCGGCCGACGCCGGCCGGGGGCCGGGACGCGGCCGAGCCGGGCCCTGTCCGTCAGCGTGTTGCTGACGACCGGGACGCTGAGCTGCACCCGGAAGCTCGGGGCATTGACGGCGACCTGCGCCGGATCGCACGGCACCTTGGCCATGGTCAGCTGTGGTTCGTCGTCGAATCCCCCCGCGCGTCCCGCCAGGGGCGAAGGCATGCGGGCTTTTCTGGTCTCCACGCCCAACTAACCGAGTGACGGACGGGAAAGACACTGCCGGGGACGTCCCGATCTGTCCGAGGCCCGTCAAGATCATCGGGCCGGA
>NZ_JAAAYH010000824.1:0-1577 GCF_018035285.1 Streptomyces sp. MK37H
CGTGAGTACGCATCGCATCCGCAACCCCATCGGCGGCCATATCCGTGTGGCCGGCGGCCTGGCCACAGTCGGTCTGGCGCACGCCGCCGACATCGGCGCCGAGACCGTCCAGGTCTTCGTCGCCAATCCGCGCGGCTGGGCCACCCCCGCCGGTACGCCCGCCCAGGACGAAGCGTTCCGCGCCGGCTGCGCCGAGCGGTCGATACCGGTGTACGTCCACGCCCCCTACTTGATCAACTTCGGTTCTCACACCGAGGCCACGGCCGAACGCTCCGTCGCCTCCCTGCGCCATTCGCTCCGGCGCGGCCGGGAGATCGGCGCGCTCGGCGTGGTCGTCCACACCGGCTCGGCGACCGGGGGACGCCCGCGTGCCACCGCGATCGCGCAGGTGCGGGAGCGGGTGCTGCCGCTGCTGGACGAGCTGAACCGGGACGACGACCCCTGGCTGCTGCTGGAGCCGACCGCCGGGCAGGGCACCTCGCTGTGCGCGCTGGTGGAGGATCTGGGGCCGTACTTCGACGCGCTGGACCGGCATCCCCGGCTCGGGGTCTGCCTGGACACCTGCCATGTGTTCGCGGCGGGCCATGACCTCGCCGCCCCGGGCGGTGTGAAGCAGACGCTGGACGAGCTGGTGGCCGTCACCGGCGAGGGGCGGCTCAGGCTGATCCACGCCAATGACTCCAAGGACGTGGTCGGTGCCCACAAGGACCGGCACGCGAACATCGGCGCCGGGCACATCGGGGCGGAGCCGTTCCGCGAGTTGTTCACCCACCCCTCGACCGACGGGGTGCCGCTGGTGATCGAGACGCCGGGCGGTACGGAGGGGCATGCGGCGGATGTGGCCCGGCTGAAGGAGCTGCGCGCCGGGGTGGCCTGAGAACGCGCCCGGCGTATTGAGGAATACCCCTAGGGGGTATAGCGTTGACAGTGGTCGACGAATCCGCGATCACCGCTGGGGGTATGGACATGCGACAGCATGAGCACACACAGAGCGGACCTCATGAGCCCCATGGCCACCAGGGCCAGGGACACGAAGACCATGGACACGAAGACCATGGGCACCAAGGCCACGGGCACCAGGAGCACCACGGGGGCGCGACCAGTTGGTCGATGGCCGCCCAGGCCACCCTGCACTGCCTCACCGGCTGCGCCATCGGCGAGATCGTGGGCATGGCCATCGGCACGGCCCTGGCCTGGCACAACGTCCCGACCATGATCCTGGCGATCGTGCTCGCCTTCGTCTTCGGCTACTCCCTGACGATGCGGGGCGTGCTGCGGGCAGGACTGGATGTGCGCAGCGCGCTGCGGGTGGCCCTGGCGGCCGACACCGTATCGATCACGATCATGGAGCTGGCCGACAACGCGACGATCGTCGTCTTCCCGGGCGCGATGGACGCGACACTGTCGGACGTTCTCTTCTGGCTCAGCCTGGCCCTGTCGTTCATGGTGGCGTTCCTGGTCACCACGCCGGTCAACAAGTGGATGATCGGGCGGGGCAAGGGGCATGCGGTGGTCCACCAGTACCACTGACCGCGCCACGGGTGATCACGCCACGGCGGTGCGCCCGGACACCGCTA
>NZ_JAAAYH010000825.1:0-1557 GCF_018035285.1 Streptomyces sp. MK37H
ACTACCGGGGCCCGCTGGCCGCCCTCGCGCAGGTGGTCTCCACGGAGCAGGTGCTGGGGCCGGGGCTGCTGGCGCTGTGCCGGGCGGTCGCCGACCGGTACGCCGGATCGCTCGCCGATGTGCTCCAGCTGGCCCTGCCCAAGCGCAACGCCCGTGCCGAGGGCGAGCCGTCACCGCCGCCGCTGCCCCCGCCGGAGCCGCCCGCGCCCGGGAGCTGGGCGCGCTATCCGGCCGGGCCCGGGTTCCTGGAGGCGCTGGTGCGCGGGGACCGGCCGCGTGCCGTATGGACCGCGCTGCCCGGGCCGCACTGGCCCCGGGAGTGGGCCACCGCCGTGGCCGCCACGCTCGCGTCCGGGCGCGGGGCGCTCGTCGTCGTGCCCGACGGGCGGACCGCCGAGCGGGTGGACGCCGCGCTCACGGAGGCGCTCGGCGGCCCGGGGCGGCATGTGCTGCTCACCGCCGACCTCGGGCCCGAGGAGCGCTACCGCCGCTGGCTGGCGGTCAGCCGGGGCTCGGTCCGGGCGGTGGTGGGCACCCGGGCGGCGATGTTCGCACCGGTCCGGGACCTCGGGCTGGTGGGGATCTGGGATGACGGGGACCGCAGCCACAGCGACGACCGGCTGCCGCAGCCGCATGCCCGCGATGTGCTGCTGCTGCGCGCCGTCCATGAGAAGACCGGCTTTCTGCTGGGCGACCTCGGCCGCACCGTCGAGGCCGCCCAGCTGGTGGAGAACGGCTGGGCCCGGCCGCTCGAGGCCGACCGCGAGCGGGTCCGGGCCGCCGCCCCGCTGATCCGTACGGTCGACGAGGGCGAGGTGGCCCGGGACGCGGAGGCCCGTGCCGCCCGGCTGCCCACGATCGCCTGGCAGACCGTACGGGAGGCGCTGACCCGGGGTCCGGTGCTGGTGCAGGTGCCGCGCCGGGGCTATGTGCCCAAGCTGGCCTGTGAGCGCTGCCGGGAGCCCGCGCGCTGTGCGCACTGCTCGGGCCCGCTGGAGGCGCGGGACGCGGACCATCTGGTGTGTGGATGGTGCGGGCGGGACGAGCCCGCCTGGCACTGCCGCGAATGCGGGGGCGTCCGGCTGCGGGCGTCCATCGTCGGTGCCCGGCGCACCGCCGAGGAGCTGGGCCGCGCCTTTCCGTCCGTGCCCGTCCGCACCTCCGGCCGTGACCATGTGCTGACGTCCGTCCCCGACCGTCCGGCGCTCGTCGTGAGCACACCGGGCGCCGAACCGGTCGCGGAGGGCGGCTACGCCGCGGCGCTGCTGCTCGACGGCTGGGCCCTGCTCGGCCGCCCCGATCTGCGCGCGGGCGAGGACGCGCTGCGCCACTGGCTGGAGGCGGCCTCGCTGGTCCGCGGCCATGGGGAGGAGGGGGACGACGGCCGGGGCGGCACGGTGGTGATCATGGCCGAGCCGACGCTGCGGCCCGTCCAGGCGCTGGTGCGCTGGGACCCGGCCGGTTATGCGGCGCGCGAGCTGGCCGAGCGGTCCGATCTGGGCTTCCCGCCGATCTCCCGGATGGCGGCCGTGATGGGCCCGCCGGAGGCGGTGGCCG
>NZ_JAAAYH010000826.1:0-1553 GCF_018035285.1 Streptomyces sp. MK37H
CACCGGCCCAACCCCCAGCCACCCGCAGGACACCCAGACCCCCGGCGGCCGGGTGCCGCGGCGTGGAGGGCGGTCCCGATCCGGGGGTCGGGGGCTTGCCCCGGGGCGGGGAGAGAGCGCGTCAGCCCTGGGCGATGCTGTCCAGTTGCTCCACCGCCGGCCGCAGGGCCCACAGGTCGCCCCCGGGTGGGGTCTGGAGCTTGGGCAGCGCCGCGCGAGCCTTGCGGTCACCCGCGTCGGCCGCCGCGTGGACGATGTCGCTCGCCGCATAGGCGCGGAAGTCGAGCTCCGGGTACGGCCACGACGCGGCACCCGTGGCCGCCGGGAGCAGGACGTCCACCGCCTTGAAGAGGTTCGCGCCGTCCGGCCCGGTGTAGTGCCACAGGTCCACCCCGACGTGTTTCCCGATGGCGGCCATCCGGGTGTACGCGACCAGGTTGAACGTCGAGTAATGGAAGCTCCGGGTCCGCTTCAGCTCCTGCGGCTGCGTGCCGTCGGCCGCGATCTGCGTGTCGATGCGCTTGGTGCGGGCGTCACGGAGCACCTGGCGGGCGCGGTCCCGGTCGCCCACGGCGGTGGCGATGGCGGCGACCTGCATGTCGTAGAAGGTGCCGTGGTTGTTCTCGGCGGCGCCCTCCTCCTTGCCGAAGTCGCTGTTCACCAGCCAGTCCAGGAACTGCTTGTTCCAGGTGCGGAAGCCCGCGTGGTCGCTCTTGGACCAGCCGGGGGCGCCGGTGTCGAGGAGCGCGGCGGCGTCGAGGAGGCTGGTGAAGGCCTGGGAGAAGTCGATGATCCCGATCGAGCGGCCGTCGTACATGCAGGGGATGAACTGCGCGTGGTTCAGGTTCGGGTTCATCCGGGTCGCCGGGGTGACGAACCAGGTGCGCAGGATGTCCGCGGCGTGCTCGGCGTAGGCCCGCTTACCGGTGTAGTACCAGGCCAGGGAGAGCTCGTAGGCGGACTCGAAGACCTTCCCGACCTCGGGACGGTCCGTCATCTTGTCCACGTCGGGGTTCCGTTGGCCATCCTTCTGAACGTAGGGGCAGCCGTACGGATTGTCCTCGGTCTTGGGCCGGCTGGGCCACCAGTAGGGGGCCTGGCTGAAGTAGTCGTGTTTGTCGCCGCTGGGCGGCACCTGGTCCTTGTCCGTGACCGTCCAGGGGCCCTGCTTCATCCACTGGTCGGCCTGGGTGGTCAGATCGCGTACGGTCCGCCGCAGATTCCGGTCTCCGAGCTGCAGTTTCAGCTTGGTGAGGGACAGTCGGGGCCCGTCGAGCACCACCGTACGGGGCACCGGGCCGGAATGCCGGACGCGCTCGGCGCCTTGCGCGGAGGGGGCGGCGGGAATCGCCAGGACGGCCAGGAGGGCGGAGGCGGCGACGATCGCCCGGGCGATCCGCCCGCGTCCCGCTGGAGGTGCACCCATCGAGCACTCCAATCAGATAGCTGAACGCTATTCAGAATTGAGATCGGGCTCAGAGTAAGGCGGCTCCATGGGCACGACAAGAGATCGCACAGGAATCCGCTCACCCCCACAGGGGCGGCCAACCGCC
>NZ_JAAAYH010000827.1:0-1547 GCF_018035285.1 Streptomyces sp. MK37H
GGGTGCCTCTATGTCTTTCGTCAAGGCGCCCGGGTTCGGTTTGGGGTGGTTCGGGGTTGTTGGGGTTATGCGGCGAGCTCGACATCCCTTGGTGTCCGGGATTCGTAGAAGGTGCCGTCGCGGAGCATGGCGAACAGGACGCTGATGCGTTGGCGGGCGAGGCGGAGGAGGGCTTGGGTGTGGGTCTTGCCGCGGGCTCGCTGGCGGTCGTAGTAGGTGCGGGAGGCGGGGTCGGCGTTCATGCAGGCGAAGGCGGACAGGAACATCGCCCGTTTGAGTTGCCGGTTTCCGCCTCGGGGTGCGTGTTCACCGTGGATGGAGGTCCCGGACGACTTCGTTGTCGGGGCGAGTCCGGCGTAGGAGGCGAGGTGGGCGGCGGTGGGGAAGCTGGTGCCGTCGCCGACGGTGACCAGCAGTGTGGCGGCGGTCCTGACGCCGACGCCGGGCATCGACGTCAGGACCGGGGAAAGAGGGTGGGCCTCCATCAGGGTGTTGATCTGGGCTTCCAGGGCCCGGCGCTGGGTGTGGACGGTGGCCAGGGATGCGGCCAGGGTGGGGATGACGATGTCGAGGGTGCCGGTCCCGGGGACAACGACGGTCTGTTCGTCGAGTGCGTCGAAGACGTCGTCGATCAGCCGCTGGGCCATGCGCGGGGCCTTGGGCCGGATCAGTTCGACGAGTCTGCGGCGGCCGGCTTTGCGCAGTGCGGCCGGGGAACCGTGGCGTTCCAGCAGCCAGGTGACGGCCTGGTGGTCCAGGCGAGGGCCCAGGACGCGTTCCAGGCTGGGGTGGAACTGGGTGAGCAGGCCGCGTATCCGGTTGCTGGTGCGGGTGGCCTCGGCCGCGAGGTCCTGGTCGAAGCCGACCAGGACCGTGAGCTCGGCGGTGATCTCGTCGGTCAGTTCCAGCGAGCGCAGAGTGTGCGGCATGGTGCGGGCGGCGTCCGCGATCACGGCCGCGTCCTTGGCGTCGGTCTTCGCCTCCCCGGGGTAGAGGTCGGCGATCCGGCGCATCGCCAGTCCGGGCAGGTAGGCGACCTGGCAGCCCGCGTCCCGGGCCACGGTCAGCGGCAGGGCGCCGATCGAGGCGGGCTGGTCCACGATCACCAGCACCGTGCCGAACTTCGCGGCCAGCTTGTCGAAGACGGCCCGCAGCTTCGGCTCGCTGTTGGGCAGCTGCTTGTCGAAGACCTTCTTCCCGGCCGGGGTCAGGCCGTGCCCGTGATGGGCACTCTTGCCGACGTCCAGGCCGAGGAACACGCCCACGTCTTCGGTGTCGAACATGGCGCCCTTCCCGGGTTGTTGAACGTGCCGGCCTCGGCGTCGGTGTCGTACTCGCGCATCCACGTTATGCAGACCTGCCATCCGTGAGCTGTACGGCATTGCGCCGGACCGGGTGGTGGCCGGACCTCTGATCAGCGTCTCCGACGGCACCTCCCGGGCCCGGTGACACCACCCCCCAGGTCATCCGTTCGACAGGGGGACACAGTCATACCGGGCCCGGAGGCCAGCGGCCCTCTTGCAGGACCGCGGAAAACATAACGGGGG
>NZ_JAAAYH010000828.1:0-1547 GCF_018035285.1 Streptomyces sp. MK37H
CGGCGGCGGGCCGTCGGGTGGTGAGGGGGGCGCGGTGGCGACCACACCCGCTGGGTTCACTGTCATATCCGTACTCCTTTCCGGGGGGTGTGCGGTCCGGAAGGGGGTTGTGGCCGACTCCGTCGGGAGGGGGCCACCTCTCAGCGTGGTAGTGATTTCTGTCATAGTCAAGATCATTAGAAGAAATTTCTACGAAATCCTTTGGGTGCGGTTCATGTCGAGCGTGTGTCGTGGAAATTTCTTCGAGATGCATTGACGGTGCTCGAAAGCTCTGCGACGTTGTGGATCGAGCCGCTGAGCACGTCCCACCGGCCATCCCCAGCCCGATCAGGGCCGAGCCGACCGATGAACGCGTCGGCACCGACAGTCCCCGCTGCCGCGAACCGGCACCCGGCGGGCGGCGCACTCTCCCCCAGCCACCCCCCGCACGTCGAGAAAAGGCAATCTCATGGCAGATCGCGTCATGCCGCGCCACAGAGCGCTCGCGGCCTTGTCCGCGGGAATCGGTCTCACCTTGCTGCTCACCTCATGCGGGAGCGGCATCAGCGGTCACGGTGACGACAAGCCCATCGTCGGCCTCGTCACCAAGACCAACGACAATCCCTTCTATGTGAAGATGCGCGAGGGCGCCCAGAAGAAGGCCCGCCAGCTCGGCGTGGACCTGAGGACCTTCGCCGGCAAGGGCCAGGCCGACAACGACTCACAGGTCAAGGCCATCGAGAACCTGGTGGCCGCGGGTGCCAAGGGCATTCTGATCACCCCGGCCGACTCCGGCGCGATCATCCCCGCCATCGACCGGGCGCGGAAGGCCGGTGTCATGGTCGTCGCCCTGGACTCGCCGACGGAACCGGCATCCGCGGTGGACGCCACGTTCGCCACCGACAACCGGCTGGCCGGCCGCATGATCGGCAAGTGGGCCAAGGCGCGGATGGATGGCAAGCGGCCGAGAGTCGCCCTGCTGGACCTCAGCTCCGAGCAGGTCAAGGTCGATGTCTTGCGGGACCAGGGCTTTCTGGAGGGCTTCGGCGTCGATGTCCGGAACCCGAACCGGATCGGCGACGAGCGCGACTCCCGGATCGTCGGCCACGAGGTGACCGGCGCCAACGAGGAGGGCGGGCGCGACGCCATGGAGAAGCTGCTCCAGAAGAACGGCTCCATCAACCTCGTCTACACCATCAACGAGCCCACCGCCGCGGGTGCCTATCAGGCCATCAAGGCGGCCGGTAAGCAGAAGGACATCACCATCGTCTCCGTCGACGGCGGCTGTCCCGGCGTCAAGAACGTGGCCGGCGGCGTCATCGGCGCGACCTCGATGCAGTTCCCCGTGAAGATGGCGGCCGAGGGCCTCGCCGCCGTGGCCGCGCACGCCAAGGACGGCGGCAAGGGCTCCGCCTCTTCCGGACATGGCTTCACCAACACCGGAGTCTCCCTCATCACGGACACCCCCGTATCCGGTCTGGATTCGCAGAAGTCGGACTGGGGCCTGCGCCACTGCTGGGGCTAGCCCCGCGCGCCACCGCTCGGGGCCGACCCCGGCGGACGTCCGG
>NZ_JAAAYH010000829.1:0-1526 GCF_018035285.1 Streptomyces sp. MK37H
TGCACCACGGCGTTGGTGACGAGCTCGGAAATGAGCAGAATCAACGTCTCAGCGAGTGGCTCATCGGCTCCGATACCGGATCCGACAAGCCGGGAACGGGCCCATCGACGGGCACGACTCACCTCCGCCGGGTCGGGCCTGACCTCCATCTGTGCCTGAAGCACCTGCACCGCTCACACCATCCGAACCGGCAGACACATCGCCTTGTACCTCCTAGAGGTCACGGACCGTGACACTCCCCCAGCTACCGCTGGGAGGTACCCCCGTGCGCGACAGCATGGTTGACGTACAGTCACCCCAACAAGCGCTTCAGTCATATTCCAGCGCCAAGGAGTATGCGTGGGGCATACTGTGCGACACGCGTCCTGAGGACTCGAACATCGAGGCTGGGGCGTCGCACACCCCGGGCGAGCGGGGCACATCGTCATGCCCGGAATCGCCCCATGGGCAACGCCGGGCTTCTCGCACCCCATAAGCGCTCGCACCCCACGGAGAGTACCCGAGCCCGGGCCCGACTCCACCCTGTGACGAGTCACGCCTAGGAAACAACCTGGTATCAACGCTCGGTCACCTCAGAAGCTCTGGGGATCTCCCCAGAGAATGCGACATCCCAACAATTCAGGCGTATCCATCGAGCCCGGCTACAAACATGTTTCAACGGTCGACACGAGCCCGGCCGCCAGTTCCTCCTCCGCCGCCGCCGCGGACTGCCACTGACCTGCCCGCACCCAGGCCCGCTTGAGATGGAGATGGACATCCGCCTCCCAGGTGAAGCCCATCCCGCCATGGACTTGCAGACAATCGCGGGCATTGTGGACAGCGGCCTCATCGGCGAGCAACTTGGCCGCCGCGATGTCACCCGGGTCTTCTGTGACCGCCGCGGCATACACCACACTTCTGGCTGATTCGGCACGAACCAGCATCTGGGCGCACAGATGCTGTACGGCCTGGAAGGCACCGATCGGTCGGCCGAACTGGGTGCGGTGCTTGGCATGGTCCACCGCGAGCTCGACCGTACGGGAGGCGCTGCCCAGCTGTTGGGCCGCGGTCAGCAGCGCCGCCTCGCGGCGCAGCCGGGCGGCGAGCCCCGAACGGCCCGGCCCCGCCTGGTCCGTCCGGTGCGCTTGGCCAGGCCGGTCCGCCTGTTCCGCCTGTTCCGCCCGTTCCGCCTGTTCCGCCTGGTGCAGACGGGGTCGGCTCGGGGCCGTCCGGTGCAGCGGGGTGGCCGGGTCGACGGAGCGCATCGGCTCCGCCGAACGCACCACCTCCTCCGCCGGAATCACCTCGACCGCCGTCGGTCCCAGCGCCAGCACCACATCGGCGGAAGCGAGATGCTCGACCGGCGCACCGCCCTCGTCCAGCGCCGTCACCACCGTCTCGCCCTGGGCCGCACCCGCCGCCGAAGATCCCGAAAGCCCCGCCGCCAGCTCCGTCGCGACCAGCGGCCCCGGCAGCAGCGCACGGCCCGCCTCCTCGAAGGCCAGCACCACCTCCGGCAGCCCCAGCCCCACCCCGCCCGCCGACTC
>NZ_JAAAYH010000083.1:0-25871 GCF_018035285.1 Streptomyces sp. MK37H
ACACGGACGAGCCGGTCAAAAGTGATGAATGGGGCAACACGGTCGGCCGGACGGCGCGGAAGGCGTGGACGGCGCGCTGGACGCGCAGACTCTGCAGATGACGCCGCCACTTCCCGCTCCCGATGGATCGCCCAGGTCCGAATGTCATTCTCCCACCCGACACTGACGAGCACAGCGCTCGGTTCGGTTCGCGATCTGCGGACTTCTCCGACCCCGGTCCGCCGCCCCTCCGCGGCCCCCGCCCCACAATTGCGGCACCACCCCGGAAACCCTGTAGGCTGACAGCCCCCCTGGGGCGCATAGCTCAGCGGTAGAGCGCTGCCCTTACAAGGCAGATGTCGGCGGTTCGAACCCGTCTGCGCCCACCAGCGAAAAGACCCCCAGCCGATCTCGGTTGGGGGTCTTTGACATCCGCAGATGACATCAACGTCGGCGGCGGCCGAGCATCCGATCCATGTGGGCGATCGCTTCCCGTTTCAGCGCGTCCGGCACGTGGGTGTAGACATCCATCGTCACACTGATCTTGCTATGGCCAAGGATCTCCATCGCGACGCGGGGGTGCACGTTGCCCGTCGCGAGCAGGGTAGCGGCACCGTGGCGAGCGTCGTGCACCCGGATGCGAGGGACACCAGCCTTGGCGCTCAGCCGATGGAACGACCGAAGGACGTTGCTCCCCTCGATGGAGCGTCCCGTGCGGGTGGTGAAGACAAGGTCAGTCTCGTGCCAGTCGGCCCCTGCCTTGGTCCGCATGGCTTCCTGCCGCATGCGCTGCCACCGAAGCGGCGCGATGCACAGCACGGGTAGGGGAAGCGTCCTCTTGCGACGGTTCTTGGTGTCAGCCTCGTAGTTCTCGCCCCGAACCCGTTGACGCTGCTTGCGCACCTGGAGTGTCCGACCGTCGAAGTCGATGTCCTGCCACCGCAGGCCGACGAGTTCCCCGCGTCGCAGCCCGAGCCCGATAGCCAGCATGAAGGCCGCGTAAAGCGGATCACGGCGCGCCGTGAGGATGAACGCGAGCGTCTCTTCCAGCGTCCACAACTGCCCTTCGTAGGGGTCCACCTTTGGCGCTTCCACGAGCGTCACCACGTTGCGGGTGATCAGCTCTTCGCGACACGCCGCCGACAACGCAGACCGCAGCACCTTGTGCGACTCCTTGGCCGTAGCCGACGAGGACGCGGCAGCGATCGTCTTCAGGGCCGTCCGTACATCCCGCACGCTCAGCCGTTCCAGGCTCTTCTTCCCGAGCTGGGGCACCAAGTAGCGCCGAACGTGGGTCTCATACTTCGCCCAGGTGGTTCGTGAGCGGCGAGGCTTGATGATGTGCTCCAGCCAGTACGGCAGCCACTCACTCAGCTTGGCCGACCGTGTCGGCACGGCGATGCCGCTATCTACCTTGGCCAGCAGGACACGGCGCTTGGCGTCGCACTCGGCCCAAGTCCTGCCGTACGCGAACTTCCGGGCACGAGTGCCATCCGGCTGGAGCACGTACACAGCGGCCTGATACCGGCCGTCCTTGCGCTTGGTGATGGTCCCGGCCCCGTTGGGGTTGCGCTTGCGCTGAGCGGCCATCAGGCAGCCTCCTCAAGCCTGTCAGCGATGAAGCCACGTACGGCACTCGCCGGGATGCGCCGAGCCCGATCGATGGTGATCGAGGGGAGGCGACGGGAGCGGATCAGGTCGTAGACCTTGGAGCGGCCGAGCCGGAGGCGGATCATCACTTCGGGCACGGTGAGCAGGTCTTCGGTGTCGGCGGTCATGCGGTATCCCCCTCTTGTGCTTGCAGGTCTGCCAGGGCTTGGCGGGCGGTTTCGCGGGCGTCGGCGATGTCGCGGCGGATGTTGGCGGCGAGCCACGATTCACCGGGCGTGTGGCCGTGCCCGGCATAGGCCCAGTGGGCGACGACGAGGGTGGTTGCCTCGGGGTGGTCGTCGGGGTCGGGCAGGCCACGTTCCCGGCGCTCTTGGGCGGCGCGGTAGTCGGCGCGTGCCTGCCGGAGTGCGCTGAGGGTGGTGGAGTAGCGGCGGGATTTGGTGGAGAAGTGGCCCCGGAAACCGAGCATGTGAGCCCACTGCCAGAGCTTCCGATCGGGGTAGTGCTCGTCCAGGTCCCAGCAGGCGCGAATGAGGCGGCGGGTGTGGTCGGGCAGGTCGGGGACCTTGTCGAGTTCGGCGAGTTCGCCGATCCGGCGGTCCACGGTGCCGGTAGTCTCGGCCGCTTTGGTGGCGTACTTGGCGACGTAGGAGGCAACGGCCGGTTCGGTCAGCTCACCGGTTCCGAAGGCGCCGATGGGCCGGATATCGAGCTGCTCGCCCCAGCGCAGTACCCGGCCGGGGATGTCGCTGTCCTCGTTGCCGGGGACGGTCACCTTGGCACGGGCGGTCGCGGCGCGGAGGGCGTCGGTGAGCAGGTCGAAGGTGGCCCAGACCGGTGGGGATGTGTCGGGGCCGTCCGGTCCGTCGAGGCGGATCACGGCGTGGAAGTGGATGGCGCCCCGGCGCTGGTACTCGGCGACCTTGCCGTAGGAGATGCGCAGTCGCTCGCGTAGTTCACGCTGTGTGATGCCGACGCGGGCGGCGAGTTCACGCGGGAGGTAGATGGTCACGTAGCGCCACAGGTCGGAGGCGTGGTTGTTCCACAGGACCGCCGACGCGTAGTCGTACTCCTGTGGGTTCAGCGGGGTGCCCAGATCGGGATCTCCTTCGGGGTGTGTGGTTCCGCAACGGCAGCGTCCGGAGGTGGGGCGGTTGTGGACGGGGCCGAAGCTGGGCGCGGTGAAGGTGGCGAAGACGCGGGGGTGGTCGCGCACGGTGTCGGGGGTGCCCTTGGCGGTGTCGCCGACGAGTCCGGCCCGGATGAGGTGGTAGGTGTCTCCGGCGTAGGTCCAGGCGCAGGCCGGGCAGCGGGAGGCCCGGCGGTTGCCACAGGCGACGCGGAGTCGTCCGCCGGGCTCATGGTCGGTGCTGTAGTGGTGCAGGACCGTGCCGGTGGTGGGGTCGAGGGTCTTGGTGGAGCCGGTGAGGTGGATCGGGTCGGCGCAGCCGCCGTTGCGGCGGGTCTGGTCCATCCAGCGATCAAGGCCCGGGGACCCGGCCACCCTCAGGAGGTCTCCCAGGGTGGTCGGGTCCAGGCCCGCCATGGTGGCGGTGTCGGTCACCGGCGGTCCTCCTGTCGCGTGGGATGGGTGTCAAGCCATTCCTCCGCGCAGACCTTGTGGACGGGCTTGCCCTTGTCAGAGCGGAGCGGGGTGGGCTTGGTGCAGAGCACGCAGGGCTTGTCACCGGTGCGGTCGAAGTGGGAGCTGTCGCGCCAGTTCAGGAGGTTGCGCATCACCGGCCACCTCCTTCGCGGCGGTGGGCGGGGCCGTGGTTGGCGGTGTAGTCGGCGACCAGGTCCATGACGTTGTCGGTGCCGGTGGCACGATCGCTCGCGCCGCAACGGCACACGTAGTCGGCGAAGGGTGTGCCGGTCTGCTGGCCGTCGGCGATGCGGATGCCGGGGAAGTCCGGGGTGGGGGTCAGGTCGGCCACGGCGATCACTTCCCGGCCCGGACGAAGGCGGGAGCGTGGGTGGCGATTCCTGCGCCCTGGCAGGCCGGGCAGGTGACGCGGATGGTCACGCGGGAGCCGTCGAGGTGCCGACTACCGGTGGTGATGGCGACGGTGGGGAAGCCGTCGCAGGCCGGGCAGCGGCGCGTGTGGGCATGGGTGCGCTGAGGCATGATGGTGGTTCCCTTTCGGGTCAGTGGATCTGGAAGTGGGATCAGGCGCCCGGGGCGGCGGTCTTTGGCGAGAGAGCCGCCCTGGGGGCCGTTAGCGGTGGTGTCCGCGCCGGGGCTTGGAGTAGCCGGGCGGGATGGCCTCGTACGTGGTCTTGCCGTGCTCGAAGGAGGCGGCGTCGGTGTCGCCGTTGGACTGCTCGGCGAACTGCCGGGCGATCCGGCGCACGGTCTTGCGGTCGCCGTGCCGTTTGGCGTTGGCGTACTCCCGGCCCAGCTCGGCCATGGCGGGGTTGGCCGGGGCCTCTTCCTTCTTGCTGGAGAACAGATCGCGGAATCCCATGGCTTATCGGCCCTTCTTCGCGAGGCGGATCGTGACGCCCGCACCGCCCACGGTGGGGACGGCAGCGGCAGCGGCGGCCATGGCCATCTGGAAGGTGATGGCGGCGACGATGATGACGACGACGATGCCGCCGGTGATCGTGATGGTGAGCAGGATCGGCCCGGCGTAGGAGCGGGGCGGGGCTTGGACGATGACCACGCGGGAGGGGTCGGCGCCGGGCGGGATCAGGTGCGCGGGGCGGTGTCCGGCACGGAGCTGGGCGTCCGGGTAGCGCATCGGGGTCACCTCCTCTCGGGTCAGTTGCAGCGGTGGGTGCGGGCGGCGAGTTCGGCGGCAGAGCGGTCCGAGTAGTCGGCGGAGAAACCGCAACCGGGGGCGGTGCAGGCGGCGGTGTGCTTCTCACGTCCCCGGCGGTCGTTGTGGGTGCCGACCTGGACGGGGCCGATGCGGATCACGTCGCGGAAACGGTGCGGGCGCATGGTCAGCTCTCCCTGTTCGGGCCGAGCCAGTCACTGAGGATGCGTTCAGCTTCGGCCGGGTCACTGGTGCGGGCCGCTGCCTCTTCGACGAGCAGTCGGGCCAGGGCCGGGCGTCCGGACTCGGCCATCTCACGGGCCGCGTCGAGAAAATCGGCGGGGCTGTCGAAGGCACGTCGGAACATGGCGGTGCTCCTTTCAGGTGAGTTGGGCAGCGATGGCATCGGCCATCGGGGCGGGGACACCGAGGCGTGCGCGCAAGGTGTCGGTGTCGATCGGGGCGCCGGTGGTCGCACGGTGGGTGTCGGCGACTTTGCGGGCATGCTCGACCAGGGCCGGGGGCACCTGCATGGAAGGCACCTTCGGGACGGGTGCGGGCAGCTCGGGAGCAGGTTCCGGGGCGCGGTCCACCGTGATGTCAGCGACCGGTTCCGGATCAGACGGCACCGCAGTCGGGGCGGGGGCAGGCTCCGGGGTGTTGGCAGGAGTTGGGCTGTGGGCCAGGAGGGTGCCGCCGAGGAAGGCCAGCGCGGGCCATCCGGCGACGATGATGCGCAACACGGCCGGAATGTGGTTCATGTCGAGCAGTCCGGCGGTGGCGATGTTGGCCCCCAGCGATGCGGCGAGCGCGATGATGAACCAGACCCATGCGGCGGTAGCCGAGTCATCCCCGGCCCGCAGGGTGCGCATCCGGCGCCATGCGGCGACGAGCAGCAGGTCAACCGAGATGGGGTAGGCCCAGGCTTTCCAGCCGTGCTGTCCGGCTGCTTCGGCCAGGTCATGCAGGTGGGCGAAGGACAGCGAGCCCGCGATGAGGGCTTGAATCAGTACGGGGTCGGGGCGAAGCGAGCGGAGCATGGTGGTCACCTCCTTTGAGGTGTGAGCCGGGGCCGGGCGGGGGCGCGATGACCTTCCGCCCGGCGCCGCGCGTGGTGTTCAGGTCGAGGCGAGACCGGAGCCGAAGCAATCGGGGCAGAGCCCGGTCTGGTGGTGTCCGGTCTTCCGGCAGCCACGGCCGAGGCGGATCTCGGTGGTGGTCTCGCCGCTGCCGTTGCAGGTGGGGCACTTGGCCGGGGCGGTGGTCTTCCGGCGGGCGGTGGTGGTCTTCCGTGCGGCCATGGCGATCACTCCCGTGTTTCAGGCATGGCGGTGGTAGGCACCTGGCGCGATGCGGTCGCGCCGACCGTGGTGCGTGGGGGGTTACTCGGTGACCGGCTTGGGCTTGACCAGCGACGGAGCATTCGCCGGGTCGGCGATGGCCGGGGCGACCGGGCGCCATGCGGCGATCGCGGGGACGTTCGGGGTCAGGTGCGCGAACTGTCGGCAGGCGGCAGCCACTTCGCTAATGCTGATCTCGGGGGTGCGGATGCGGGTCCAGCCGCCGGAGGTGTCACCGGCCACGGCCAGACCGGGGCGGTCCGGCGGAATCGTGGTGGCGACCGACACGGCTTCCGGGGCGATGTCGCCCAAGCCCATCTCTGCTGTCTGCTTGTCGTTGACGCGGTGCACCACACGGCCGGTGAGCTGTGCGCGGAGCATGGTGGCGCCCCTGCCTAGCTCGGAGCCGAAGCGCTGCCCGCAGATCTCCAGGTAGATGCCGACCGCCCGGGAGAGTTGGGCGATGCGGATCAACTGGGTGACCATGCGATCCCGGCGCTCTTCGTCCTTCCTGGTGGCGACCATGAACAGCTCGGCCACCTCATCGATCAGGACCACGATCGGGACCGGTCGCTTGTCCGCCGGGAGTCCCCAGATGTCGGAGGTGATCTCCACCTCCGGGGTACCAGCGGTGATGCCCTGGTGTTCCTTGAGCAGGTCCAAGCGGTCGTCCAACTCACCCACAAGCGCATCTACCAGGCTGGACGCTTCATTCGGGTTGGTGGCCAGGGCCGACAGGCGGGAGGAGAACGGGGCCTGTTCGACACCGCGTTTGCAGTCGATGCCCACCAGTGCGATCGGGCGTTCGGCGAGTCCCTTGATCAGGTTGCGCTGGTACATGGACTTGCCTGACTGGTTCGCTCCGAGGGTCAGGGCGTGCGGGATGGCCCGGTAGTCCCGGACGAACGCGGTCCCGTCCTCCCGTCGCGCAACCGGGATCACCATCGGCCGACGCGAGACCCGGCGCGGCATCTTCACCCGCCGCAACACGTCATAGCCGGTCATGCGCAGCTCGACCGTGCCGGGCTTGCCCTCCACCACGTGCACGGCGTGGACACCCCAGGCGTGACGGAGCCGGTTGGAGGCGGCGGCGATGTCGGCCGGTTCCATCCCGGCGGGCAGTCGCAGCGTCACCCGCAGCCCGGTCGAGGTGGGCCGAACGCGGCGAAGCTTCGGCGGCACGGGCTGTGCCTCACGGCTGCGGGTGACCGTGCGGGAGAGGAAGGCGCGGAGGCGGGACGGGGCGACCGTCAGGCCGCACACGTCCATCGTGGTGCGGTAGGTGAAGGCGAACCGAGTGCGGACGATCGGCATGCCCACCAGCGACCAGTAGACCGCCGGAGCCTTAGCGCGGGCGTACCCGAGGCCCCCGGCAGTCCCGGCCAGCGGGGTGCCGATCTCCAGCAGCGTCACCAGGTCCGACATGGCTCAGGCCCCCGCCACGATCGCGGTCGCACGGAAGGAGATCCCGTGACGGGTCTGGCCGTTGAAGGTGTTCTCCCAGTCCCGCGCCTTGAGCCCGACCACCGACACCGGAGTGCCCGGCGCCAGTCCCTCGGGGATGCCCGTCTCGGGAACGGTCACCTGGTAGAGGTTGCCCTCACCCTCATCGGAGATCAGCAGACCCACCGTGGACAGGAACGCACCGGTCTCCCGGTCCACGGCCTGTTCCTTGGTCTGCTTGTTCACCAGCTTCGGAGTCGGCGCAGTCGCGACGAACACCACAGCGGTCGAAGTGTCGATCTTGAAGGACGGCATGAGCGCTTCTCCTCTTGCTACGAGGTAGCCGCCGGTCGGCCACCTCTCTAGAGATGACTCCAGTGAAGGGCATCTCTAGAGAGGAGTCAAGGGGCATCTCTAGAGAGGTTCGTGATTGGTCGCAACGGGCACTCCCCGGTAGACGTGCCTTGACGCACGGCTAGGCTGTCTAGAGATGAAAGGAGGGCTACATGACCACCCAGGGCAACGGCCGCCAGCCGAAGTACCAGCGGATTGCCAACGCGTTGCGAGACTCGATCCGGGCGGGCGAGTACGGCCCAGGTGATCGGCTGCCTGGAGAGAACGACCTCATGGCCACCTATGGAGTGGCGCGCATGACCGCGAGGCAGGCGCTAGGTGTCTTGCAGGCCGAAGGCATCACCGAGTCCCGTAAGGGAATCGGGGTGTTTGTCCGAGCTTTCCAGCCGCTTAGGCGGCGTGGAATTCAGCGACTGTCACAAGAGCAGTGGGGGGCGGGTCGCTCCATCTGGTCAGCAGACATTGGTGATCGCACCCTATCTGTAGATCAGATCCGAGTCACGGAAGAAAGTTCCCCGGACTTCATCGCTCCCGTTTTGGGGATTGAGGCGAATGCAGCGGCATGTGTGCGAAGCCGCCGGTACGTACTGGACGGCAAGCCCGTGATGCTGGCCACGTCCTATTTTCCGGCTGATCTCGTTGCAGGGTCTGCCATCACGCAAGAAGACACGGGTCCCGGTGGCGTATACGAGCGACTCGCAGAACTGGGGTACAAGCCAGTTCATTTCCGCGAAGAAATTCGCTCCCGGATGCCATCGCGTGATGAGGCGAGCCGACTCGATCTGACGATGGGAACACCCGTAATCGTCATCTGTCGTACCGCATTCGCTGACGAAGGGCGCCCAGTGGAGGTCAATGAAATGATCCTTGATTCGGCCGCCTACGTCCTCGAATACGACTTCGACGCCTGACCGCTCAGTCTTGCCACGTCCGTCGCTGACGAGCCGCTGCAAATACTTCTGCGACTTGAGTCGGTGACAGTTTCGGAGTTAGCCCGGAGAGCCGCCGATCAGCCTCAGTGCCGTTGATGACCAGCACGGGGGGAACGGCGCTCTTCGTGGTTATCTTGGCCGCACCGACGACAGCGAGCACCGGCCGTACCTCGACTGGCCAGCCGCAGGTTGCGGATAACCTTTTCGCTGCAACCGACGCTTCAGATCGACTTATCTGGACGTATCGCGTTGATGTGCGGTTCACCGTTAGGGCGTGGTCGCCGAGCCAAATGGACTTTCCCCGATGGTGCTTAGTGTTTACGGCGAACACTCCAGGTGGGCCGATCACAATGTGATCGATGTCTGCCCCAGAGGGCAACTCGATTGAATGCAGGATATGCCACCCACGGTTTGAGAGGCGGTTGAGGCGTGCTCCTGTTATGCGCTCGCCTCGCAGGCCAACTATCCAGCTATGGGCTTCGCTGACGTTCCACCATCGAGCAAGTAGGCGGAGCAGTGCATTCGGCTCTAGAGTTTCGATATGGCGCCGAAGGGTGTCTCCCGGTCGATTGAGTGACACGTCATCGCTGTCTTTGGGTGCAGGGGCATCTTGAGGTGAATTCACGACCGTAGGTGCGACGGATGGTTGATGTGAAGCAGAATTCCCCGTCAGGTATGGCGCCAGAACTGTTAAGGCATGATCTCGATAATCCTCGTAGAGAACGGAGATGAATCCGGTTTTACAGTCGTACCAAGCGACAGCTTTGCCATCTGTGGAACGGTTCACGTATAGCCGTTCATGGCCATACCGTCGCCACGGTTGAACACGGAGTTCTTCCACTGTTCCCTCCCCCATAGCGGATCTTAGGCTTCCAAGTCAGCACACGCGCGAACGCAGGCCAAGAGGGGGATTTGCGCCAGCGTGGCCTAAAAGCGTGGGAGCTGTTACAGGTTTCTCTACCTCATCAAGGCCCCCGGCTGCGCTCCGCTTCGCCGGGCGCGCTCCCGGCTCCCGGTCGCGCTCTGCTCCTGCCTCCGGCCCGCGCCGCGCACCGTCCGCCGACGCGCGCCCACGGGCGAGAAGGCCGGGGCCGGGGGCGAGTCCCAGTCGACCAGCATCAGGCCAGAGAACACGCCTCCGGCGGGGGCGCTCAGGCTCCGGGATGGCGGGGGCTCCGTCTGCGTCCGCAGGTCCATCGTGGCGTGCGCGGGGCCCCCATCCCGTCACCGTCGTCCCAGGCAGAGCCGAGCAGACGAGGCCCCTGGCGTCCAGGTCGTTCGTACAGTGGCGCGCTCCACCTGGACGCCAGGGACCACGCCCGCTCCACGGTGTGTGGGACGACGGCGACGGGATGGGGGCGGGGTGGAGTGTGGTTGAGCGAGGTGGCGAAGGTGGAGGTCAAGGAGGGGTGGGTGACATCCACACCTGACATCAACAGGCACGGATGTCGGCATACAACGGCGACTTTGAGCGACCACGACGACCCCGGGCAGGTACCACCGAACAGGCGCCGGACGCGCCGCGAACCGAACTTACAAGGCAGATGTCGGCGGTTCGAACCCGTCTGCGCCCACACTGATTGACCGCAGGTGAGAGGCGGTATCTGCCCTCCGATTCAGTCGAATTGGGGGGCAGCTTCATGTCTGGAGTCCACATCCCCAAAGGATCATGTTGTGCACCGGGGTGTAACCCTGTGCGCCAGGGGGCGCAGTCCATACAGTGAGACCCCGAGGGGCGCCGCTGCTCCCGATCCAGCGTCGCCACTGTCTGCGAATACCTCGGAGTACGCGTATGGAACACCGGTGGGAGACCCCGGGCGCCTAGTCCGGCAGTCGCCAGCTCACGCCGTCCGGCTCGTCCAGCCACAGCGCATGACCCCCGTCCGGTGAGACCGTCAGGCCGTAACGCTCATGCCCTGGCCGTCCGGCATCCCGCCACTGGGTGAGCAGCGGCTCCCGCTCAGCCCACAGATCACGCGGCCCGCCGTGATCGAGCCGAGCGGTCATGACTCCGGTCCCGGTCATCGTGATCCGCGCCCACGACGAGCTTTCTGAGTCGAAGAGGCAGCGCGTCTGCCGCCCGTCGCCGTCGGCCAGAGCGAAGTCGGCTACTCGCGGGTGCAGCAGCGAGGTGAGGAACTGCGCTCCGGGGGCATCCAGGGCCACAGGGAGGGTGATCTCCCGGGCCTGGCCGGACCATGTCAGCAGCGGCTGCACGAGTCGCCCCGCGGTGGTGCCCATGGCGTCAGGAGTCGGCCGGGCGTTCATGAAGGTGGCCAGGCCGTGGAGGAACCGGCCGTCGGCGGAGTGGTTGGCTGCGAGCACCAGGCGCACGATGCCGCAGCCGATGTTGGCCACGATCACCCCGCCCGGGCGCAGTTGATCCCGCCAGGACGTCGGGATCCGGCCCACCCCGCACGACGCCAGCAGCCGGTCATATGGTGCGCGCTCCGGGTAGCCGGCCATCCCGTCTCCCGCGACGAGGGTGGGTTCGTACCCGGCCGAGCGAAGGCGGGTCTTCGCCGCGGCCACGAGCTCGGGGTCGACGTCGACCGTCACGACGTGGCCGGGCCCGAGGCGATGGGAGAGCAGCGCGGCGTTGTAGCCGGTGCCCGCGCCGATCTCCAGCACGGTGTCGCCGTCCCGCACATCGAGGGCCTCGAGCATCTCGGCCATGAGGGAAGGCTGCGTGGAGGAGCTGGTGGCAGTGCCGTCCTGGTCGAACTGGGTCAGGAGCGATGCGTCGCTGTAGGCCGCGGCCAGCCATGCGGGGTCGCCCTGGCTGTACTTGTGCAGCGTGCCCTGTGCCCGGACGGTGAAGTCGGGGACGAACTCGTGGCGGGGGACGCTGAGGAAGGCGGCGCGCCACGGCTTGGACCGGATGCGGCCAGCCCTCACGAGGTGGTCGGCCATGTGCTGGCGCAGCTGATCGGACGAGGGCGTGTCGGTGATCATGTGTGGGCGCTCTCCAGTAGGTCAGCGAGTGCTCGGGTGATGGGGGCGCGCAGGTCCGGGATGAATCCCCACTGTCCGTTCGGGTTGATGTCGACCAGGCGCCAGTCCCCTTCTGAGTTAACGAGGAAGTCCAGGGCGACGTATTGGAGTCCGAAGGTGAACATCAGCATGTGGACGCCTCCGGCGATGTGCTCGGGCACGTCGCAGGGCTTGAAGGTCAGGCTGTCGTAATCGGTGCGGAAGTCGATGCGAGAGGCGTCGGAGCCTGCGTGGATCTCGGCGGCGAACAGGTTGTGCGCGACCGCGGTGAGCCGCACCTCGTATGCCTTGTCCACCCACTCCTGGAACTGGTGGGCGGTGAGGGCAACCGAGTGGTCGATTTCGCCGGGCTGGACCTGCGTTGTCCACAGGGCCCGTGGTCGGTCGTCGCGGTCGCTGGGGTAGGTGGTGCCGAGCGCTTTGTAGGCGGCGATTTGGCCGGGCAGTGCTGAGACGAACTCGCGGGCCTGGTCCGGGTCGTTGGTGATCAGCGTGCGGGGGACAGACAAGCCGCCGCGGGCTGCTGCGGCCAGGGCGACGGGCGGGTACGCGGCCAGGGCGTTTCGATTCGGGTGGTTCACCCACAGGCAGGGCAGCGAGTACAGCAGCCCGCTGAACCCGGCCCGCGCCTCAGCGTCGGCCCACCGCGCGTCCTGCTCGGACATGTCCGGGTGCAGGTGGTGTGCGGCTGGCCGCCGGTAGTACACCGACCGGACATCAGTGAGAGAGACGTCCCGGTGCTGACCACGTAAGGCGCCCTCCCACGACGTGTGGTCGGGACCGATCCGGGCCGCCATGCTCAGGCTCTCCGGGAAGTCTCCGGGGTCGAGGCGATGGACAGGTACGGATCGCTCGTTGAGCTCCGCTATGACCAGGTCAGCGGTCGCATCTTGGGGCCGGGTCAGCACCAGGACAGTCATGATTCAGATCCCTCTGTCAGGCGACGTCAGTCCGTGTCGTTCTCGGTGTCGGTCGCCAGCTGGCTGTCCTCGCGGGTCTGCGTCGTGGTCGTGATCTGGGACTTCATCGACGGCTCGTGGATGAAGGGCGTCCCGGCCGTGGTCACGCTGATCTGCCGCTCCGGGCAGAGCTGCAGGGCAGGCATGACGAGCTGCTCATCGCGGACAGGGACGGCCTTGGACAGCCCGAACGGCCTCACGGTCGGGTGGGTCTGGGTGCGGTCCATGGTCAGGGTCATGGCGTTCTCCATTCGTGTGTGGATCTTCTGTGAGGGGACTCCGGCCCACGGTCCCGTTTTCGGGGCCGGAGTCCCTGCCCTGTGGTCGGCGGCCGCGCCTGGGCTGCACCGGCCGCAGGGTGTCTGGGAGGATGGGCCGCCGACCCGGTGAGTCCGGCACGGGGGATCCGGACTGCCGGCGGCCCACCCGGTCTATGGGTCCGGCGTGCCCGCGATGCAGAGCACGACGACAGGCACGAGCAGCGCCAGCCCTGCGCCGACGACCACGCCAGCACGGGCGACGCGGAAGGCGTACAGAAGAGTGGCCCTACGCCGCATCAGCAGCCTCCTCGTGGCAATCGCAGTCGCAGCGGACGGTCAGGATGAGGTCGCCGAGCTGCTGACCCTCTCGCGGAGGCAGCCGTACTTCGTGGGGGCCGCGGCATTCCTGGTGCAGGGCCGCGTACTGGGAGCGTTCGGAGGCCAGGCGGCACTCGGGCTCAAGATGGCGGTTCGAGGTGGTCACCGGGTGCGCCTTTCCTCGCGCGGCCCGAGAGCCGCCTGCGCCGCTATCCGCAAAGCGGTGTGCAGGACTATGGGGTCGGTGAGATACCGGTCGTAGCGGAGCGGCAGGCGCCAGTGCACGCCGATCCCCTCGGTGCGGTCCGCCGGGGGGACGTCGATGTAGGCGGTCTCGCCTCGGACGTCGACAGTTGGGAGCCAGCTCATGTCCCACTGGCGGGCGGCGCCGGGTTCGATCAGCCAGTTCAGGCGCCGGTCGAGGGGGTCGTCGATGACCGCGCCGGTCGCGTCCCCAAGGAGCCGCAGTGCATGCTCGCCCAAGGCTTGAGGCACGCGCACGGCGTCCCACCATTTCCCAGCGGGCAGTAACTGCACGACGTGCTCGTTGGGCGGTGTCCATGGCAGGGCTTCGGTACTCATGCGTCCCCTTCCCGGTTACGGGTAGTGAGGAGACGAAACCGCGCGTCATGCTGTATCGACCAGCGCTGACCCGCGACGCGCATACGCGTATGCAGCTAGCGCATACGAGTAGCGGGCAATCCGTGAGACCCAGGTACCAACAGGAGTAGGCATGAACTGGTCTTCACAGGCGATTCGGAACGCCGCCCGCCAAGGCGACTACGGGCGGGTCGTCAGCCTGGCCCGCCGCGACGCCGGTGTCTCCCAGAGCCAGCTCGGTGACGCATGCGGGATCAGCCAGTCCGCCATCTCTCGTCTCGAAGGACGCGGCACAGCCTCATACGACATGACCATCCTGGCGAGAGCCGCCACGCACCTGCACATCCCCCCGCGTCTGGTTGGCCTCGCCGACCACACAGCGGCGCATGTCGCCGAGAATGGACAGCACGACGTGCACCGGCGCAACTTCCTCGCGGGGACCGCGGCGGCGATCGCCGCGCCCACCTTGTCAACTCGTCACCCCGAACCCACGGACACCGGCCAGGCCGCGACCCTCCGCGTGGCCACCACGGCCTTCCGCCGACTGGACGGCACCACCCCCTCCCGGCAGCTCCACGAGCCAGTCCTGGCCCACCTGCGGCTCACCCAAGCCATCACCAGCGACGCCGAAACGACCGAGCAGCGAGCCCGCTTGGCCGCAGTGGGCAGTGAAGCCGCCTCCCTCGCCGGTTGGCTGGCCTGGGACATGAACGACATCGGATCGGCCCGCACCTGGTACGGCGCAGCCATCAAAGCCGCGCGTACCTCCGGCGATCGACTGCTCCTTGCCTACCAACTCGGCAGCCTGGCCGGATTCGAGGCAGACGCCGGGAACGCTCCCCAGGGTCTTGCCCTCGTCCGCAAAGCCCATCGCCAGCTGGGCGACGCAGCACCGGCCATCGCCACCGCGTGGCTCGGCACGATCGAGGCGCTCGCACACGCGGCCGCGGGGTATCGTCCCGCCGCGGAGAGCGCGCTCGACCAGGCCGCCCGCAGCACCGACGCCGTCCAGGACGAACAGCCGCCGCCGTGGCCATGGGTGTTCACCTTCACCCACACCAAGGTCGCAGCGACCCGGCTCACCTGCGGTGCACGGCTCGGCCTCCCTGGATGGGTGGCCGCCTCCCAGGACGCAGCCGCAGCAGCCCTCACATCAAGCCACGAGAAGCAGCGTGCGCTGCTCACGCTCGACTTGGCCGCCGCGCAACTGGCGACTGGTCGGCTGGATGGTGCGTTCGCTCTGGCCGGGCGGGCACTCGAGACAGGCGCACGGTATCGGTCAGGTCGGATCATCGAGCGTGCCCGTGGGCTCCGGCGGTCCTACACTTCGACGACTCCACCCAGAGTTGTCCGCGAGTTCGACGACCGCCTGCACGGCATCTACCTGTGATCGCGAAAGGAGCGGCCCATGCGCCTCGGCATCACCGGCCACCGCGGTCTTCCCCCGGAGACGGGGCGAATGGTCTGCCGGGCCCTTCAAGAGGAAGTCGCGCGCCACGGGCCTGATCTGGTCGGGGTCTCGTGCATTGCCGACGGCCCGGACGCCTGGTTCGCTGAGCTGGTACTGGAGGCTGGCGGTCGCCTTGAAGTGGTGGTCCCTGCGGAGAAGTACCGCGAGGGTCTGCCGGAGGAGCACCACCAGACCTATGACCGTCTCATCCAACAAGCCGCCGACATCCACCGCACGGGCATGGTGGAGTCGGACTCGGAGGCGCACATGGCCGGGAGTGAGATCCTGGTGGGTCTGGTGGACGAGTTGGTCGCTGTGTGGGACGGGCAGCCAGCTCGCGGATACGGCGGCACGGCCGATGTTGTGGCCTACGCCGTGCGCACCGGTGTTCGTTCTCGGGTGATCTGGCCGGAGGGCGCTGCCCGGGACTGATCCAGCGACAGCTGAGCATGCGGCGTCACGCTCACCCGCGGCCCCTGCTGGGACGCAGAAGCGCTTCCTCAAGTGGTTGGACACGGCATAGCAGCCTCGGGGAAGGAACATTGGCCCGTCGGCGCCTGGCCGCGGCTCACGATGCCTGCATGCCGCCGTCGACGGAGAGGACCACTCCGGTGACGTAGGAGGCGCGGTCGCTCAGCAGCCAGGCGGCGGCCTCGGCGACTTCCTCGGGCTCGGCCGCGCGGCGCAGCGGGGTGCGCGCGTTGAGCTGGTCGATGACGCCCGGCGATTCCGCCTCCCAGCCGCGCATCATCTCGGTCAGCGTGGTGCCGGGGGCGATGGCGTTGACGCGGATTCCTTCCGGGCCGTAGGCGACGGCGGCCGACTCGGTGAGGCTGTGGACACCTCGCTTCATCGCGCTGTACGCGGGCAGTACGGGGTTTCCCCTCCAGCCGCCGACGGACGAGGTGTTGACGATGGCGCCCGTGCCGGCGGTCGCCCTGATCGCGACGACCTGAGCGGCCAGGGCCAGCCAGACGCCCTTGAGGTTGACGCCGTACTGCTGGTCGAAGTCCGCCTCCTGCACCTGGTCCATCGGGCCGATCCGCTGCGTGCCGATCGCCCCGTTGTTGAAGGCGATGTCGAGTCGGCCGTACGCCTCCACGGTGCGGTCGACGGCGGCGCGCACGCTTGTCGCGTCGGCCAGGTCGCACACCGCGTACTCCGCGGTGCCGCCCGCCGCCCGGACCTGTTCGGCCACCGCTTTGAGCTGGTCCTCGGTGCGGGCCGCGAGCAGTACCCGGGCGCCTTCCCGGGCGAACAGCCGCGCCGCGGCGGCGCCGATGCCGCAGCCGGCTCCGCTGATGAAGGCGACGATCGCACTTGGCCGGTGGCCCAACCCACGGTCCATGCCGCGTCCAGGCCCGGTACGGGCTTTCTGTTCCTCGGTAGCCGATCGTGTCGGCTCGCTCCGTACCATCCTGTGCTCCACCGCATCAGCAGCCCGCTCTCGTCGCTATCGCTCTTGGTGGTCGAAACGGAACGGGCGCCGGGCTGCTGGCGGCCGTGCCCCAACACGGTCCTCCTCGAAGCCCCGGCGCCCGTTCAAGTCCGCCTGAGGCCGGGCCACGGCGCACCTCCGCCCGGCCCCAGGCAGCCCATTGATCAGGCGTTCTTGTACTGGGTGTCGTCGGCGGTGTCGAAGTTGTTCGTGCCCAGCGTCACCTTGACGACGTCACCGGCGTCCAGGACGACCGGAGCGGTGTACACGGGAGCGGTGGTCTGCGTGTTCATGATTCCTACCTCCATGGCGTTCCGTCCCTCGCACCCGGGAATGGGCGCGCTGTGGACGTCGTACCTGGCCACGCGGCCGGGGCCGGGGGAGCCGTAATTTTCCCGACCGCCTGGCCCTGACAACCAGTCAACTCAGGTCGGGGCGTTGGCGGTACGGTGTCGGGCAGGCAAAGCGGTATATCGGGTATACGGGGCAGGTACTCATGACCAAGCGCACGCCGAATCTCCAGCTGAGGAACCTTGTCGCCGAGTCCGGGCTGACCTACGAGGCCCTGGCCAAGGAGGTGCGCGCCGTAGCCGCCGAGTGTGGGGTGGCGTTACGGACCAACAAGTCCACCATCGAGCATTGGATCAGCGGTGTGGTCCCCGCAGGCGATACCGGCCGCTATCTCGCTGTGGCACTCTCCCGCCAGCTCGGCCGCCTGCTGACCTTTCACGATCTGGGTCTCGTGCCGCATGAAGAGGAGGATGAAAGCCTCGGACTATCCCTCGGCGAGGATCCGCTGGACGCCCTGCTACCGATGTGGAGCCACGAATTGAACCGGCGCCGTTTCCTCAGCACCTCCGCCTACTCGGTCGCCGCCGCCGGCCTGCCCCTCCTCTCGTACGTCCGAGAGATCGCCGACCGCACGGCCGCCGCCCGCGCCGGTCAGACCATCGGCATGGCCGAAGTTGCCGCGGTCCGTGACATGGTCCGGCTCTTCTCCGAGATGGACGAACGCCACGGCGGACAGCACGGTCGCAGCGCCCTGGTGCAATACCTGCGCGACGACGTCGCCCCCCTGTGCAGAGGCCGCTTCCGAACCGACGCGACCCGCCAGCAGATGCTCTCCGCCGCCAGTCGCGGTGTGCATCTGCTCGGTTGGAAGTCCTACGACGCAGGACAGCAGGGCCTGGCCCAGCGCTATTACCTGCAGTCCTACGCGCTCGCCGTCGAGTCCGGCGTTCCCGGGCACGATGGGTTCGTGATGCGCACGATGGCCATGCAAGGGCTCAAGCTGCACCGGCCCGAGCACTGCCAGGCCCTTGCTGAGACCGGGTTGAACCGCGCCAAGGGCAAGGTGGACGTGCAGACCGAATCCCTCTTCCGCGTCGTGCACGCCCACACCCTGGCCAAGTCCCAGCAGAGGCAGGCGGCCGTTGCTGAGGCCGAGCGGGCGCGCACTCTCCTTGCCGCCGACTGTGGGGATGAGGTGCCGTTCTGGGCTCTCGCCTGGGGCCCGCCTGCCGCGTCGGTCTACTCGCGCAACGCGAAGGTCTACGAGACGCTGGGCGATCGGAGGAACGCAGCGGAGCAGTACGCGCGGGCCGCCGCATCTCGCCCGGCAAACTATGCGCGAATCGTCGCCCTCGACCTGGTGGCGAGCGCGGAGATGCAGCTCAAGGGCGGCAGCATCGAGCAGGCGTGTGCCACCTGGAACAGGGCGATGGACCACATGGACGGTGTGCGGTCCGTCCGCACCCGCAGGGCTGTGACTCGGATGCGCAGCGGGCTCGCTCGCTTCCGCGGCCGCGGTGTGCGCTGTGCGGCTGATCTGGATGAGCGGGCCGTGGAGTTCCTTACCGCGACCTGATCGCTATCCAATGGAGGGGCTGACCAGCGGCTTATGATCCCGCGTGGAAATCCCCGACAGCTCATCGAACGCCAACGCGCCGCCGACGCCGAGCGCGCCCAGCTCAGCGGACTCGACTGGCGGCGCGCACGCTTGTCGCGTCCGCCGGGTCGCACACCGCGTACTCCGCGGTGCCGCCTGCGGCCCGGATCTGTTCGGCCACCGCTTCTGCTCCTACCTCCGCCTTCCGTACACGGCCGAGACCGACCTCCCGCAGGACGACGCGGATGCCTAGCGTTCAACGGTGGCACGGTCAACCTCTCCGACGCGAGTGGTGCAGCGCCGATTGGCCTGGTCCTCTCGCCCGAATCACCCACGCCGACCGGGCTGGTCCCACCTTCGGTGTGGCACTCAAGAGAGCCCTGACAGGGCCGATGTCGCCCTGGCGGTCCGCGCTGCGCTAGGGCCGCCGCGAGGGTAGTGGCTGGAGCGTGGGCCAATGGGTGAGCATCGCGGCGCGCATGGCCATCGCGAGCCGGCCCAGATGCTCGAGCTCGCTGCCGTTCATGGCCATCTGGCCGACGATCCCGAGACGGTGGGCGAGCCGCTGGCGGGCCGTCGCCGTGCCCCACCGCCAGTCCCCGTGGGGGAGCTTGGACAGGTGGTCGGCGGTTCCCCGGTGAGCCCGCTCGACGAGCGCGTCGCCTCGAAGCAGCCAGCCCGCGCACGCGTCGGTGAGATCGTCCTGGACATCGGTGCCTGTCGCCTGGTGCCAGGCGGTGCGGTAGGCGGCCTCGGCCGCGTTCAGCAGCGGCTGGGCCGGGGCTGTGACGCACCAGCAGGTCGGGAAGCCGATGCGAAGGTAGGCGAGTTCCATGAGCCCATTGCCGAGCGCGGCCTGTTCGAAGTCGATGAACCTGACCCCGCTGCCGGTGTGGATGTCGTTGCCGGGGCAGGGATCGCCGTGCAGCAGGGCATGCCCGGGCGCGTGGGTCAGGCGGTTCACGAGGTCGTCCAGCTCGGTCCGCACCGAGGACGGCACCGTGCGGCCGAGCGCTTGGGCGAGCCCGAGGAAGGAGCCGATGTCCTCTCTCGTGGGGCCGGCCCAGGCGGGGAGGAGACCGACGTCGTCAGGGCTGGTGGCCGCGTGGAGTCGGGCCAGCGCCTCGGCATAGCCGATCACCCAGTCGTCGGACGGCGGTTGATCGCCCAAGTCCTCCAGGACCAGCACCCGTTCATCGGGGTCGGTGCCGAGGAGCCCTGGCGCGACGGGCGGGTCGACTCGGGACGCGAGCCGTAATGCGGCTACCTCGCGAGCGTATCGCTCGGTGGCCTCCGGGCCCTCGATGAGCTGCTTGACCACCACCGGTGTGCCGGACAGCTCGGCCCGCCACACCCGCGATCGCGGGCTGCTGTCCAGCCTGCGAACCCGGCGAGGCGAACCCAGTTCGGCCCGCAGCTTCTCCCCGAACGGCGGCGGTGAGCACATGGCCTGATCCTCCCATGTACGCGAACACCGTTGCCGGTGAACAAGGGAGGGAAGACGCGGTTCTACCGCGACTCGAGGAAGTGGACCTCGCGGGGCCTGACCTCCAGGTCGCTCAGGCCGTCGGGCGTCGCGCCCATCTCGCGGGCGAGGCCGGCCGTCGCCCGGAAGGCGTCCTCGGACTCGAAAGCGCCGGTGGTGACGACGGCAACGGTGACGACGGCAACGCCGTCCGGGGTGGCCCAGACCCCGGCGGACAGAAAGCCCGGCTGCTGCCGCATCGCCTCGGTGACCTCGTGGCACTCGGCGACGAACGCTTCGCGGTGCTCGGGGGCCGGGTAGTGGAAGGCAACGAATCCGAATGACCCGGGGGATGACCACCTCCCCAGGAAGTGCGTTGCTGATCCTCGCTGTTCGGCCATTGGCGGCCCGAGATGCCTCGCGACACGCCCGTGGCAAAATCAGCGGGTGCAGATCGGGATGCTGGGGCCACTCGAGGTTCGCACGGACGACGGCGGCTCGGCCGACGTGCCGGGGGCGCGGTTGCGCGGACTGCTGGTCGCCCTTGCGCTCAGGCCGGGGCAGGTGGTCCCGAAGGCGTCGCTCGTCGACTGGATCTGGGGGGAGCAGCCGCCCGCCGATGCGGCGAATGCCCTGCAGCGCCTGGTTTCCCGGCTGCGGAAGGCGCTGCCGGGCGGGGTGATCGAGGGGCAGCCGGACGGCTATCGGTTGATGGTGGAGCCGGATGCCGTGGATGCCGTGCGGTTCGAACGGCTCGTCGGCGCGGGCCAGGGCCGTGCCGAGGACGGGGCCCGGCGGGCGCGGCTGTTGCGCGAGGGCCTCGAGCTGTGGCGCGGTGCGGCCATGCAGGACGTCGGTCTGCAGGAAAGCGCCGCGTTCGAGGCCGCGGTCGTACGGCTCGAGGGGTTGCGGCTGACGGCCACGGAGGAGCGGGCCGAGGCGGAGGTCACTCTCGGGCGAGGTGCGGAGCTGGTGGCGGAGCTGACCGATCTGGTGGCCGCGCACCCGGTGCGGGAACGGCTCGTCGCCGCGCTGATGCGGGCCCTCGTCGCGGCCGGTCGGGACAGCGAGGCGCTGCGGGTGTACCAGCGCGCGCGGGAGGCGCTCGCCGACGCGCTGGGCGTCGACCCCTCGCCGGAGCTGGCCGCGTTGCACGTCGCGCTGTTGCGGGGCGAGCTGGGGCGTGGCGCGCCGGGGCGGGGGGAAGCGAACCGTAAGAGCAACCTGCGCGCCGAGCTGACCAGCTTCGTCGGCAGGGGCGCCGATGTCACCGCGGTCCGCGGGCTGATCGCCGAGCACCGGCTCACCACCGTGATCGGACCGGGCGGCGCGGGAAAGACCCGGCTGGCCACGGAGACCGCGCGCACGCTGCTCGGCGAACTGCCGGACGGGGCCTGGCTGGTGGAGCTCGCCGCCATCGGCGCGGACGGCGACGTGGCGCAGCCGGCGCTCGCCGGGCTCGGCCTGCGGGACGCCCTGCTCGGCGCGGCGCCGAACGCGGAGCTGACGGACCGGCTCATCGCCGCGGTCCGGGAGCGGGAGGCGCTGCTGATCCTGGACAACTGCGAGCATGTGATCGAGTCGGCGGCGGTGTTCGCCCACCGGGTGCTGGGGGAGTGCCGGCGGCTGCGGATCCTGGCGACGAGCCGGGAACCGCTCGGCATCACCGGGGAGGCGCTGTGGCCGGTCGAGCCGCTGGCCCTGCCGGAGGGGGACGCGGGCCCGGGCGAGATCGGGTCCTCGCCCGCCGTTCAGCTGCTGCGGGACCGGGCCGGGGCGGTGCGCCGGGGCCTGGCGGCAGACGCCCGTACGCTGGCGACGATGGTGCGCGTCTGCCGGGCGCTGGACGGGATGCCACTGGCGATCGAACTCGCCGCGGCCCGGTTGCGCACCATGTCCATCGATCAGCTCGCCCACCGGCTCGACGACCGGTTCCGCCTGCTGACCAGCGGCAGCCGCACCGCGCTGCCACGGCACAAGACGCTGCGCGCGGTGGTCGACTGGAGCTGGGAGCTGCTCACCGACGCCGAACGGATGGTGTTGCGGAGACTCTCGGTGTTCTCGGGCGGGGCGAGCCTGGAGGCGGCCGAACGGGTCTGCGCGGGCGGCGGAGTCGAGCAGGAGCAGGTGCTGGAGCTGCTCACCGCGCTGACCGAGAAGTCGCTGCTGGTCGCCGAGGGCGGCCGCGTCCCGCGCTACCGCATGATCGGCACGATCAAGGAGTACGCCGGGCAACGGCTCGCGGAGGCGGGGGAGTCGGACCTGGCGCGCCATGCGCATCTCGCCCACTTCACCGAGCTCACCGAGACCGCGGAACCGCGTCTGCGCCGCGCCGAGCAGCTGGAGTGGCTGGCCACGCTCGAGGCCGAGCACGACAACATCGGTGCGGCGATGCGCGGCGCGCTCGCGGCGGGCGAGGCGTGGGCGGCGATGCGGCTCGCGGCGGGCGCGGGCTGGTACTGGTGGCTCGGCGGGCGCAGGACCGAGGGCCTGGAGCTGATCACCGCGGCCACCAGGACGCCCGGGGAGGTGCCCGACGACGTACGGGCCATGGTGTACGCGCTGATCGTGCACTTCGTGACCTCCGGGCGGAGCGACGAGCGGCAGGCCGCGGAGTGGATCCACGAGGCGCACCGGCTCAGCCGGCGCGGCCACCACCACCCGGGGGTGAAGTTCATCGCGGTGCTGGAACGCATGCTGCACGCGCCCGACGCGGCCCTGACCGCGTTCGCGCCGCTGCTGGACGACGAGGACCCCTGGGTGCGCGCGCTGGCCCGGTGGCACATGGGCAAGATGCGGATCATATTCGGGCAGGACGGGCGGGAGGGCCTGGACGGGCGGGACTGCCAGGAGGGGCAGGCCGGGCAGGAGGGGCAGGCCGGGCAGGAGGCGCAGGCCGGGCAGGAGGGGCAGACCGGGCAGGCCGTGCGGGCCGGGCAGGAGGGGCAGGACCACGACGGCCGGGACGGCCGGGACGGGCAGGACGGCCCGACCGCGGAGGCGTACCTGGATGCGGCGCTCGCCGAGTTCCGGGCGCTCGGCGAGCGGTACGGGATCTCGCTCGCCCTGACCGAGCTGGCGAACCTGCTCGCCGTACGCGGCGACTTCGCCGGTGCGTGCGAGCACTACGAGCAGGCGATCGCGGTCGTCAGCGAGGTCGGTGCCACCGAGGACGTCATCCGGATGCGGTCGCGGCAGGCGCAGCTGTACTGGCTGCTGGGCGACGAGGACGCCGGCGCGGCCGCCATCGCCGAGGCGCAGCGGTGCGCGGAGCGGGTCACCTGGCCGGACGCGCTGGCCGAGCTGGCCTTCTCGAGGGCGGAACTCGCCCGGTGGGACGGCGACGCCGAGGAGGCGCACCGGCAACTCGGCCTCGCGACGGCCATGCTGGGCGACGAGGCGGAGCGGGCGGACATCCGCGCGGTGACGCACGACCTGCTCGGCTACCTCGCCGACGACCTCGGCGAGGCCCGGGCGCACCGCGCGGCGGCCTGCGAGACGGCGGCCGAGGTGGGATACGCGCCGCTGATCGCGCATGTGCTCGTCGGGGTCGCGGATCTGGCACTGCGCCGTGACGAGCACGCGCAGGCCGCGCGGCTGCTCGCGGCGAGCGTGGGCGTACGCGGGCTGCGGGACCGCGCCCACCCGGACCTGGCCCGGATCGAGCGGGCCGCGCGGTGCCGCCTCGGCGACGCGGAGTTCGCCGAGGCGACTCGGGACGGGACGCGCACCAGCTGGTCCCAGCTGGTCGGGGTCACGCTCGCTTCCTGAACGTGGCGATCGCCCACACGTATCCGACGAGCGCGAACCCGACGCACCAGGCGACGGCCGCGAACGCGTCGCCGGTCGACGGGTGGCCGCCCGACAGCAGCCCGCGCAGCGTCTCGATGATCGGGGTGAAGGGCTGGTACTCCGCGAACTGCCGCACACCGGTCCCCATCGTGTCCGCGGGCACGAACGCGCTGCTCAGGAACGGCAGCATGATTAGCGGCACGGTGCCCATGCCCGCCGACTCCACGGTCTTGGCGGCCAGGCCCATGGCGACCGTGAGCCAGCTGGTCGCGAAGGCGAGCAACAGCATGAGGCCGATCACGGCGAGCCACTGGAGGAAGCTCGCATGCGGACGGAACCCCATCGCGAAGCCGACGCCGATGATGACCGCGTCGGCGATCAGACTGCGCACCGTGGTGGAGACGACATAACCGGCCAGCACGGCACCGTGGGAGACGTCCATGGCCTTGAACCGGTTGTTGATGCCCTTCATCATGTCGCCGTTCACGGCCGCCGCGGTCGGCCCCAACCCGTACGTGATGGCCATGACGGTCAGGCCCGGTACGGCGTAATCGACGTACTCGCCCGTGACCTTGAAGGCGCCGCCGAAGACGTAGACGAACATCAGCATCATCACGACGGGGAACAGGACCGCCTGGAAGACCGTGACCGGATTCCTGACCGTGTGCTTGAAGTTGCGACGCAGCATGATCGCCGCGTCTCCGAACGACGTCGAGACAGTGCTCATTCCGCGATCGCCTCCGTGGTGGTGTGCGTGGTGTGTGTGGTGTGCGTGGTTTCCGCGGCCTGTGTGGCGTGACCGGTCAGGGCGAAGAAGACGTCATCGAGGTCCGGTGTGTGCACCGAGAACTCTTCTGCGGTGATCGTCTGTTCATCGAGCTTGTCCAGCAGGGCGCGCAGCGACTTCGAGTCACCGTTGCTGGGCACCCGCAGGGTCAGCTCCTGGTCGTCCCGCGTGGACCCGGGCAGGGCCCCCGCCGCCGCGTCGAGTTCGCGGAGACCGGCGAACCGGAGCCGGACGTGGGTGCCGGGGACCTGGCGCTTGAGCTCCTCGGAGGTGCCCTGGGCGACCAGGCGGCCCTGGTCGAGCACCGCGATCCGGTCGGCGAGCTGGTCGGCTTCGTCGAGGTACTGGGTGGTGAGGAAGATGGTGGTGCCGTCGGCCACCAACTCGCGGACGATGCCCCACATCGCGCGCCTGCTGCGCGGGTCAAGACCGGTCGTCGGCTCGTCCAGGAAGATGATCCGCGGGTTGCCGACCAGCGTCATCGCCAGGTCCAGCTTCCGGCGCATACCGCCGGAGTAGGCCGCCGCCATCTTGTCCGCCGACTCCACCAGGTCGAACCGCTCCAGCAGCCGCCTGACCACCTGGTCGCCGGAGCGCACGCGCTTCAGGTCCGTCATCAGCCGCAGGTTCTCCCGGCCCGACAGCAGCTCGTCCACGGCGGCGAACTGGCCGGTCACGCCGATGACCGCGCGTACCTCCTTGATCCCGGTCACCACGTCGTGCCCGGCGACGCGCACCGTCCCGGCGTCGGCCTTCATCAACGTCGTCAGGACGTTCACGGTCGTCGTCTTGCCCGCCCCGTTCGGGCCGAGCATGGAAAAAACCGATCCCGCGGCGACCTCGAAGTCGATGCCGTCGAGCACGACTTTGTCGCCATATGCCTTGCGCAGCCCGGAAACTGCGATCGCCGAACTCTTCATGTCCAACACGGTCTCGGCCGGGCCTGACACCCGCCTGTCACGCCCCTGACACGGCCCCTGACGCGGCTCCTGACACGACCGCTGACATGGCGTTGTGCCTTCTTGACCTTGTCGCGACGGCAGGGCTTCTACTGAGAGCCAACGCACCGAAGCGACTACCGCGCTCGCCAGGACGACCCCCGAGAGGACGCCAAAATGGCCACCACCCCTGAGAAGAACCTGGTTTCAGAGAAGAACCCGGCCCTGCTGCGCAGGGCGTACGAGTCGCTGGAGCGCGGCGATCTCGACGCGTGTGTCGACATGCTGACGGAGAACTTCATCGCCAACGTCCCCGGCGTCCCCGACCCGCTGCACGGCCGGGACGTCTGGCGGCAGGGGACTCAGGCCATGCTGGACGGCTTCCCCGACCTGAAGATCGACATCGACGACATGTTCGGCGTCGAAGACAAGGTGGCGGTGCGGGTCCACTTCCACGGAACGCACCGGGGCACCTTCCAGGGAATCGCGGCGACGGACCGGCAGATCAGCTTCCGGAGCATCGAGATCTACCGCATCGAGGGCGACAAGATCGCCGAGGAG
>NZ_JAAAYH010000830.1:0-1526 GCF_018035285.1 Streptomyces sp. MK37H
CCCTTAGGGGGTCCCTTATGGGTTTTCCCCCGGTGGTGGGTGGGGGTCGCCGGTGTGCCCGCCCGGTGTCGGTCCGGCGTTCGCCCGTCCTGGTCCGCGTCCTGGTCCGCGTCCTGGTCCGCGTCCTGGTCCGCGTCCTGGTCCCCGCCCTGGTCCCCGTCCTGGTCCGCGACGTCCTAGCCCGCGCCCTAGTCCTCGTCCGCCGCGAACGGCTTGCTGCTGAAGGCCGTCTTGTCCGCGGTGCCGTCCGTGATCCACCACCACTCGGGACGTTCGCCGTACCGCGAGAAGGCCAGACCGGGGCCCCATGCCAGGACGACCTCGTCCTTACCGTCATGATCGAAGTCCGCGACGCCGTAGAGCCGGGCCGCGCGCTCGCCCTTACGGATGGTCTTGCCGTCCACGACGGCGGGTGCCGCGCGGGTCAGCAGATGACGCCGGGCGACGCGGGTCGTCGCCGGGTGGGAGCCCCGCAGGGTGAGCAGCTCGACGCCGCCCCGGCCGAGCGAGACGGCCAGTTCATCGGTGCCGTCGCCATCCGTGTCGGCGGCGGCCAGGGTGCCCGACATCCCGGGCACCTTGAGGGGGCGCGGAACCGAACCGGCCGTCTTCGCCGCTTCCTTGTGGTAGATGCTCACCGTCTTGCCGATGTCCGGCCGCTCCGTCTCCACGCCCGGCTCGTCGTTACGGGTGCCGCTGTCGCCGACCGCGACATCGCGGCGGCCGTCGCCGTCGAAGTCGCCGAAGGCGATCGAGTTGCCCTCGCGCAGCCTGTGGCTCGTGTGGCTGAGGCCGTGGGACCCGGCGGTGAGGAGGGCGGAGCCGGACTGGTCGTTGTCGTTGACCGCGTGCACCACCAGATCGGTGGCGCGGTGGCCATCGGCGGTGTCGGCGATCGTGTCGGCGATGAGATCGCCGATCTCGCCGTGGCCCTCCAGCGGGCTCGCGTACGGCACGGTCCGGGCGGCCTTGCCAGCCCGGTTGAACGGCCCGTACAGCACCAGCAGCGAGTGCCGGTCCGCGCGGACCAGGGCCAGGTCGTGGTGGCCGTCGCCGTTGAAGTCGCCGACGGTGGGGCGCTGGGCGTCCACGCCGTCGTCCGGGCCGGTCAGCTGGACGCGGGCGGCGGAGCGGGTGCGGTGGGGGCCGCCGGGGCCGCCCCAGGAGATGTAGGGGACGGTCCGGACGGTGGCCTGGGTGCGCTCGGTCTCCTGCTTGCCGAGCGCCTCGCCCGCCGTCGTGGTGACGTCGGCGTAGCCGTCGCCGTCGAGGTCGGCCGTGGCCACCTCGGTCGCGCCCGCGACGGTGACGTCCTGGGACGGCAGCCCGAGGTCGCGGTGGCGGAGCACGGTCCGGGTGGCGGGATTCAGGCCGTGGGACGAGCCGTGGACGAAGGCGATCCGGCTGGGCAGCCCCCCTTTGCCGGACGGGACGGGGACGCGCAGATCGGGGTAGCCGTCGCCGTTGACGTCGTCCGGCAGCCGGCTGCCCTTGCCGTGGGGGACGGGCGCGGTCGCGGTGGGGGT
>NZ_JAAAYH010000831.1:0-1526 GCF_018035285.1 Streptomyces sp. MK37H
CCTCGGGGGTCCAGGCGTGCTCCCGTTCGGAGACCAGCCCGGCCGCGCGGAGACGGGCGATGACGCGCTCGGCCTGCCCGGCCGGGACCGCGCCGGGCCGGCCCGCGGCGCGGCCGGGCGCGGCGGCCTCGGTGAGGATGTGGGCGAGGTCCCGCGACCCGTCGAGCAGCGGCGCCAGTGCGGCGATCGCCTGCCCGTGCAGCGCCGTGACGCCGTGCTCGGAGACGAGGTAGACGGCCTCGTCCGGCACCGGCTCGACCCGGAGATGTGGTGTGAAGCCCAGTTCGCCGGTCATCGTCCGGTCATTCGGCGCCGACGGTGCAGATGCAGATGCCGGGCGCGGGGATGGGCCAGGCGCCGTCGGAGAGGTCCTCGATGACCAGGTCGTCGTCCTCGGCGGGCGGACGAACGGCCTCGGCGGTCCTGCCGGTTCCGGTGTCCTTGGCGCGCTCGGCGATCTGGACGACCCCGGTGCCCCCGGTGACCTCGGTGTTCTCGGCGGGATGAGCCAGGACGGCGGGGCTCGTGGACTCATGTGGGACGGGCGTATCGGTCATCGCGGACTCTCTCATCGCCAGGGTGTGAATTTGTCATGGTGCGAGGCTCTGGAACTCATATCGAGCTCGTTACTCCGGCACTGGCCGCACAGGCCGCCCACAAGCGAGGCTCTTAGATGCCTCGGTGGTAGGGCCGCGCGGCCAGGAGGCACTTGACGGACCGTTGACGGAGGTACACGACCATGGACATCAAGGTGTTGGGGCCGCTGAGCGTCGAGGCGTGCGGTCAGTCGATCGTGCCCAGCGCGGGCAAGCCGCGCCAGATCCTTGCACTGCTTTCCGTCTACGCCAACCAGATGCTCCCGGTGCCCACTCTTATGGAGGAAATCTGGGGCACGCAGATGCCGCGCAGCGCGCTCACCACTTTGCAGACCTACATCCTGCAGTTGCGCCGCAGGCTGGCCGCGGCCTATGGCCCGCAGGCCCCGCAGGCTTCCAAGGACGTGCTGGCCACGCGGTACGGCGGATATGTGCTGGAGGCCCAGCCGGGCGCGGTGGACATCCATGAGTACGACCGGCTGGTGGCCGCGGGGCGGGACGCGCTGGACGCCGGGGACGATGTCCAGGCATCCCTGCTGCTGCGCGAGGCATTGGCCGTCTGGCGCGGTCCCGCGCTGGTGGATGTGAAGGTCGGGCCGGTCCTGGAGATCGAGCTGGCCCGCCTGGAGGAGAGCCGGCTCGGCGTCCTGGAGCGCCGTATCGAGGCCGATCTGCGGCTGGGCCGCCATGCCGAGCTGCTCACGGAGCTCACCGAGCTGACCGCCCGTCATCCGCTGCACGAGGGGCTGCACGCCCAGTGCATGGCCGCGCTCTACCGCGCGGGCCGCCCCTGGCAGGCACTGGAGGTCTACCAGGGGCTGCGCGCCAGACTGGTCGAGGACCTCGGGCTGGAGCCGTCGCCGCGGCTTCAGAAGCTCCAGCAGGCGGTGCTCGCCTCCGACCCGGCGCTCGATCTGGACCTGGACGGCC
>NZ_JAAAYH010000832.1:0-1520 GCF_018035285.1 Streptomyces sp. MK37H
GAGCAGGCCCACCCGAGCACCGTCCCCCCACCGATGAGCGGCATATACGGGAGGATGGTTGCCGTGACTCCTGCGACCGACCGGCCGAACACCCCGGCCCCAGAACGTTTCCGCCCCGCCCCGGCCCGGCCCCGGCTGATCGCCACCGACCTCGACGGCACCCTGCTGCGGGACGACAAGACGGTCTCCGACCGCACCGTGGCGGCGCTCGCGGCGGCCGAGCGGGCGGGCATCGAGGTGTTCTTCGTCACCGGCCGCCCGGCTCGCTGGATGGACGTCGTCAGCGCCCATGTGCACGGCCACGGCCTGGCGATCTGCGCCAACGGCGCCGCCGTCGTCGATCTGCACCAGGGTGGGCTGCCGGTCGAGGTCCGCCCGCTCGCCACCGACCGGGCCCTCGCCATCGTGGAGGCGCTGCGTGAGGCCGCCCCGGGCACCTCCTTCGCGGTGGAGCGCAGCGGCGGGATCTTCTACGAACCGCGGTACCCGCCCTTCCACCTCGACCCGGGCGCGATCATCGCCCCCGCCGAGAAGCTGCTCCACGACGGATTCACGCACGCCGACATGCCGGTCCTCAAGCTGCTCGCCCACCACCCCGAGCTCGCGCCGGACGACTTCCTCCAGCTGGCCCGCTCGGTGGCCGGGGTTCACGGCGACTTCACCCGCTCAAGCCCGTCCGCCCTGCTCGAGGTCAGCGGTCTCGGGGTCAGCAAGGCCAGCACCCTGGCCCGGTGCTGTGCCGAGCGCGGAATCTCGGCCTCGGAGGTCGTGGCGTTCGGGGACATGCCCAACGACCTGGAGATGCTGATGTGGGCGGGCACCTCGTACGCGATGGCCAACGCCCATCCGGATGTGCTCGCCGCGACCACCCACCGCACGGGCGCCAACACCGAGGACGGCGTCGCCGCCGTCATCGAGCGGATCCTGGCCGGATAGCCGGACGACGGCACGGAACCGCCCCGCGGCCGCGGCCCCCGGCCTCCGGGCCCGCGAGCGCCCCCGGCCGCAGGGCCGGGGGCGTTCGTGTCCCACCGGAGTCGGCTTACCAGAAGATGACGGCGTACCCGTTGCCGCCCGCGGCGCCATTGCCGCCCGCGCCACCCGGGGCGGTGCCGCCACCGGCGCCTCCGCCGGCGCCGCCGTTACCGCCCTCGCTGGTGTTCGTCGGGGGCAGCTCCACGATGCCGTCGACCGCGTCGCCGCCCTCGCCGCCGAGGGCGCCGGACTCGCCGTTCTCACCGGTCCGGTTGACCACGTAGATGCTGTTGCAGCTACTGCCCGTGCCGCCGATGCCGCCGGCGCCCGGCGTGCCCGGGGCGGCCGTGCCGCCGCCACCGCCGCCACCGCCGGTGCCGCCCGTGGCGGTGAGCTGGTTACCGCTGGTGGAGGCCAGGGTCGTCGAGGTGCCGTTGCCGCCGGTCGTACCCGCGGTGCCGGTCGTGGTGCCACCGGGACCACCGGTACCGGCGGTGCCGCCGGTACCCAGGTCCACCGTGTAGGTGGCGAACGGCGCGACCGGG
>NZ_JAAAYH010000833.1:0-1517 GCF_018035285.1 Streptomyces sp. MK37H
GACGAGGCGGACCGAGCAGGCCAAGCACACTGGACGGGCCGGGCGCGCCAGGTGGATCAAACGGACCGCACACGCCAGGTGGACCGGGCGGACCAGGCGGGCCGGGCGCGCCGAGCCCCGGGGACGGCGCCGGGGAGCGGCGGCCCCCGTCGGCGACGCCGTGACGGTGGCCGGATTCGGTGCGGACGGTCCGTCACCGGACGGCCATTCACCGGGTGGCCCGTCACTGGCCCGGCACCGGACGGCCAGTCACCGGGTGGCCCGTCACTGGCCCGGCACCGGACGGTCCGTCACCGGGTGGCCCGTCACTGGACCGGCACCGGACGGTCCGGCCACCGGCGATCTCGGCCTTACCGGGGCGGCACGCTCCGCAGCCGGGGGCGGACCGGCGGCCGCGGCAGCGTCTCGGTCAGCCCAGCCGCGGCGTCGATGACCGTGTTCCGCAGCCCGCGCTCGGGCAGTTTCGCCATCCTGGCCCGCGGGCCCGACAGTACGAGCGCGGCGGAGACCCGCCCCTCGCCGTCCCGGACCGGTACGGCCAGCACATACTCGTCCAGCACCATCACATCCGGCCCGTGCGCCCAGCCGCGCTGCCGGATCAGGGCCAGCTGCGCCGCGTTGAAGCGCGCGCCGCGCAGCCCCGCGTACAGCTCGTCCGGGTCCTCCCAGGCCAGGAGCACCTGGGCGACCGGGCCGGACTTGGCGGGCCGGGCCGTGCCGAGGGGGACCGCGTCCTGCCCGGTGACCGGGTCGGCCGAGCTGGCCACGCAGATGTGCACGGCGTCGCGGCGGCGGTGCACCCGGGCGTTGAGCCCGGTGCGCGCGTGCAGATCGGCCAGCACGCCCTCCGCGAGGTGCTCCAGCCGGTCGCGCGGCTGCCCGGCCGCGGCGTGGCCGATCCTGGCGCCGGGCAGGAACCGGCCGTGGGCGTCCCGGCTCAGCAGCTCGAGCCGTTCCAGGGCCGTGGCGATGCGGTAGACGGTGGGGCGTGGCAGCCCGCTGATCGCCACCACCTGGGCGAGGCTGGCGGGGCGCTGCTCGACCACGCTGAGGATCATGGACGCCTTGTCGAGCACTCCGACGCCGCTCATCGGCAGCGGCCTGGACGCGACGCTCATCGTGCCCGCCCCGTCGGCGTCGGCGCGCCGGTAGACCGGTCCGATCGGCATGTGACTCATGGAGGATTCGCCTTCCGCACGGCGGACACCGGATGGCGCGAGGCTCCGGGGCCGCGCGGCACCGGAATCCCGCACATCGACGGCTCGCAGGTGTGGCAACCGGCCGCCGGGACGGGGCGGGAGCTGCGGCTCGCCGGTCCCCCGCTCTGATGTGCCCCATCCAAATCGAAGGGCCCCGGCACGGGCAACGCCGGAGACAGGAAACTGCCAGGCCCGCCCGCCTCGTCCGGACCGTCCGCGCCCGGACGTCGCCGCCCGCCGGATGACCGGGGCACACCAGGCCCCGCCGGCAGACGGCTACGGGGGTGTCCGGCGGACCACGCGGCGGAGCCGCATGGC
>NZ_JAAAYH010000834.1:0-1513 GCF_018035285.1 Streptomyces sp. MK37H
ACGCACCGGCGGGCCTCCCCCTCCGCCCGCCGCCCGCCGTCAGGCTTCCGCTTCCGCTTCCGCCTCCGCCTCCGCCTCCGTCCGGACCGGAAAGCGGCGCGGGGCGAGGAAGACCAGGGTCAGCAGCGCCAGCAGCGCGGCCGTGGCCGAGCCCAGATAGACGTGGTCGACGGCGGTGTCCACCGCCCGCCGCAGATAGTCGGCCGCCTGGTCGGTGAGGGCGCCGGGGTGCTCCAGGGCGCGCGAGACCGAGTCCAGGTCGTCGGGCAGCCCCGGCCGGATGGCGTCGGGGGCCTCGGCCAGCCGGGAGGCCAGCGTCGCGTTGGCCACGGCGCCGAAGAGCGCCGCCCCGACGCTCTGGCCGACCTGGCGGCAGAAGAGGATCGAGGCGGTGGCGGTGCCGCGCTCGGCCCATTCGACGGACGACTGCACCCCGATGATCAGCGGTAGCTGGAACAGCCCGAGCGCGCCCCCGAGCAGCAGCATGATCAGCGCGGGCTGCCAGGCGGCGCCCGGGTAGGGGAGGAGCGGGAAGGCGGCCAGGACCAGCGTGGCGGCCGTCATCCCGGTGATGGCGCAGCGCCGGAAGCCGACGCGGTTGTAGACGCGGCTGCTGAGCGCGGCCGCGATCGGCCAGCTCAGCGTCATCGTGGACAGCACGAACCCGGCCGGTATCGGTCCGAGCCCCAGCACCGACTGGGCGTAGGTGGGCAGAAAGACGGTCGGGGCGATCATCAGCAGACCGAGCGCGGCGAAGGCGATGTTGACCGCCGAGATGGTGCGGCGGTGCCAGACCCAGCCGGGGATGATCGGTTCGTCGGCGCGCCGTTCGATCCATACGGTGGCCGCGACGCACACCGCGGCGCCGCCGAGCATGGTGAGCGAGGGCGCGGACAGCCAGCTCCAGGCCACTCCGCCCTGGACGAGGGCGGTCAGCAGCAGCCCGCCGCTGAGGAACACACCGAGCGCCCCGGCCCAGTCGACCCGGGGGCGGCTCTCCCGGTGCCGCCGCGGTTCGTGCAGATGCCGGGTGATCAGGGTGAACGCCAGGGCGCCGACCGGCAGATTGATGAGGAAGATCCACCGCCAGTCGGCGTATCCGGCGAGCACGCCACCGATGGCGGGGCCCGCCACGGAGGAGAGCGCCCACACCGAGGAGAGCCTGGCCTGGATCTTCGGGCGCTCCTTGAGCGGATAGAGGTCGGCGGCGACGACCTGGATCGTGCCCTGGAGCGCCCCGCCGCCCAGCCCCTGGACGACCCGGAAGGCGATGAGGGAGGCCATGTTCCAGGCCCCGGCGCACAGCAGCGAGCCGATGACGAAGAGCACGACGCCCGCGAGCAGGATGGGCTTGCGGCCGAAGGTGTCGGAGAGCTTTCCGTACAGCGGCAGGGAGACCGTGACGGCGAGCAGATAGCCGGAGAAGAGCCAGGAGAAGACGGAGAAGCCGCCGAGGTCGCCGACGATCTGCGGGACGGCGGTGGAGATGATGGTCGAGTCCAGCGCGGCCAGC
>NZ_JAAAYH010000835.1:0-1499 GCF_018035285.1 Streptomyces sp. MK37H
GCCGCCTAATGGGAGCTGCCGGGTCGGTGAGACTCGGTGCCGTAGCCGCCAGCAGGTGAGCACTTCCGCCGCCGGAAGCAGTCGACTTCTGTGGTCAGACCGTGCCCCTGCTGGTCGGCCGGGAGGCCAGACCGTTGATGGGGTGGCGTGCCCGCCCAGTGGGGCGTGAGCACTGGATCCATTAGGCCGCGTGCCGTGCCTTCCGCAGGCTGCATGGGAAGCGAAGTTCCTGACCAGGAGGATGAGTTGCTGCTGATCGGCGATGACTGGGCCGAAGACCACCATGACGTCGAGGTCCAGGATGAGGCAGGCCGGAAACTGGCCGCCGCGAAGCTGCCCGAGGGCGTGGAGGGAATCGCGAAGCTGCACGAGCTTCTCGCCCGGCACGGCAGCGAGGACCTCGATGCGGCCAAGGTGGTGGTCGGGATCGAGACCGACCGCGGCTCGTGGGTGCAGGCCCTGATCGCCTCCGGCTACCAGGTCTATGCGATCAACCCCCGGCAGGTCGCCCGGTTCAAGGAGCGGTACGCCGCCTCCGGCGCCAAGAGCGACAAGGGCGACGCGCACGCGCTGGCCGACATGGTCCGCATCGACCGGGACCAGCTGCGGCCGGTGGCCGGGGACAGCGAGCAGGCCCAGGCCGTCAAGGTCGTCGCCCGCGCCCACCAGACCCTGATCTGGGAACGCACCCGCACCTTCCAACGTCTGCGCAGTACCCTGCGCGAGTACTTCCCCGCCGCCCTGACCGCCTACGCGGATCTCACGCTGACCAGCACGGACGCGCTGGAACTGCTGATCAAGGCCCCCACCCCGGCAGCCGGGGCGAAGCTGACCCGCGCCCAGATCACCGCCGTCCTGGCCCGCGCCCGCCGACGCAACCGGGACGCGAAAGCGGCCACGATCCAGACCGCGCTGCGTGAGCGGCAGCTTGGCCTGCCCGAGGCGGTCACCGCCGCCTACGCGGCCACCGCCACCGCTCACGCGCGGCTGCTGATCGCCCTGAACGAGCAGATAGCCGAGCTGGAGGGGCAGGTGAAGGCCCATTTTCTGAAGCACCCGGACGCTGAGATCTACCTCTCGATGCCCGGCATCGCGGAGATCACCGGCGCCCGGGTGCTCGCCGAGTTCGGAGACGACCCCACCCGATACGCCTCCGCGAAGGCCCGCAAGAACTACGCCGGCACCAGTCCCATCACCCGGGCCTCCGGCAAGAGCCACACCGTCCAGGCCCGCTACGTCCGCAACAACCGCCTCGCCGACGCGTTGCAGACCCAGGCATTCTCCGCTCTGCGGGCCTCGCCGGGGGCCCGCCGCTACTACGACAAGCAACGCGCCCGAGAAGCCGGTTACAACCCGGCCCTGCGGCAGGTCGGCAACCGCCTCGTCGGCATCCTCCACGGATGCCTCAAAACCCGGACCCTCTACGACGAAGCGACCGCATGGTCGCACCACGCACACCTCCATGCCGCTTGACCTCAAACGACATGGGGTGTCTGACC
>NZ_JAAAYH010000836.1:0-1496 GCF_018035285.1 Streptomyces sp. MK37H
GTTGGCCGCCACATAACTCCCCTGCCCCGAGCTGCCCAGCGTCCCAGCGGCCGAGGAGAACAGGACGAAGGCCGCCAGATCCAGATGCCGGGTCAGCTCGTGCAGATGGAGTGCGGCGTCCACCTTCGGGGCGAAGACCGTGTCCAGCCGTTCCCTGGTCAAGGCGGTGATCACACCATCGTCCAGCGCTCCTGCACTGTGCACCACTCCGGTCAGTGGCGCCTCCTCGGGCAGCGAGGACAGCAACCCCGCCAGGGCGTCGCGGTCTGCCACGTCGCAGGCGGCGATCCGTACTCGTGCGCCAAGCGAGGTCAGTTCCCGCTCCAGCTCGGCGGCGCCGGCGGCCTGGGGGCCGCTCCGGCTGGTCAGCACCAGATTCCGTACGCCGTGCTCGGTCACCAGGCGCCGGGCGGCCACCTTGCCCAGCGATCCGGTGCCACCCGTGATGAGCACGGTGCCTTCCGGGTCCAGTCGGCGCGGCAGGGTGAACACGTTCTTGCCGATGTGCTGCGCCTGGCTCATGAAGCGGAAGGCGGCCGGAGCACGCCGGATGTCCCATACGGTCACCGGTGGCGGGGTCAGCACGCCCTTCTCGAAGAGGTCGACCAGCTCGGTCAGCATCCGCTGGATGCGCTCGCCACCGGCCTCGGCCAGGTCAAACGCCCGATAGACCACGCCGGGGCGCTGAGTGCCCACCTCTTCGGCGCCCCGGATATCGCTCTTGCCCATCTCGATGAACCGGCCGCCCCTGGGCAGCAACCGGAGCGAGGCGTCCACGAAGTCTCCAGCGAGGGCGTCCAGCACCACATCGAAGCCACGGCCGCCGGTCATCTCGAGAAACCGCTGCTCGAACTCCAGCGTCCGGGAGTTGGCCAGCCGTCCGTCCGGGACGCCGGCGGTACGCGCCGCGTCCCACTTGGCGGGGCTGGCCGTTCCGTAGACCTCAGCACCCCAATACCGGGCCAGCTGCACCGCGGCCATGCCGACGCCACCGGCGGCCGCATGGATGAGGACCGACTCCCCGCGCTCCAGCCGTGCCAGGTCCCGCAACCCGAAGTACGCGGTGAGGAATACGCAGGGGACCGCGGCCGCCTGCTCGAAGGACCATCCCTCGGGCATGTGGACGAGGGTGAGGCAGTCGGCGACGGCGATGGGGCCGCCCGCGCCCTCAAAGAGCCCCATGACCCGGTCGCCCGGGGCGAGGCGGGTAACACCCGGGCCGACCTCCGTGACCACTCCCGCACCCTCGTTGCCGATGCTGATCTCGCCGGGGTACATGCCCAGCGCCATCAGCACATCACGGAAGTTGAGTCCCGCGGCACGCGTCTCGATCCGGACATGGCCCGGGGGCAGTGGCGCCAAGGCATTCGGCGACGGCAGCAGCGCCAGGCCCTCCAATGTCCCCGGGCCGCGCGTGCCCAGCTGCCACGCGGGTTCTCCCTCGGGCGCCACCAGCGCCTCATCGGCCGTCGCCCGGGTCAGGCGGCGTTGGTGGC
>NZ_JAAAYH010000837.1:0-1487 GCF_018035285.1 Streptomyces sp. MK37H
GACGTCCAGATCGCCGGTGACCCGCTCGCCATCCCGCATCTGCTGCCGCCCGTACCCGCGCACCCCTCCACCGTCTCCGCCTTCGCGGGCCTGGCCCGCACCATCGCGGCCGACCGCGACGGCTGGGCGCCCCTCGTCCAGTACGACGCCACCAGCCGCTGGTACCACCGGCTGCGCACCGGCCCCGGCTATGAGGTGTGGCTGCTCAGCTGGGTGCCCGGACAGGGCAGCGGGGCCCATGACCACGGCCGCTCCTCCGGGGTGCTGACCGTGCTCCAGGGCGAGCTCACCGAGCGGGTGGGGACGCGCGGCGCGCGGCATACGCTGCACGCCGGCGCACAGCGCGTCTTCGCGCCCGGTTATGTGCACGACGTGGTCAACGACGCCCTCGAACCGGCCGTCAGTCTGCACATCTACTTCCCCGGGCTGACCGAGATGCCGCTGCACCCCACCCAGACCGCCGAGTTGCCCGCCGGGGCCGGGGCGGACGCGCTGGGCGCCCTCGGCGGCTGAACCGCCCCGAACGCCCCCGATGTCCGGGGCGGCTGCAACACTGTCCCCCATGCGCATTGTGGTTCTGGCAGGCGGTATCGGCGGCGCCCGTTTCCTTCGCGGTCTGATGTCGGCGGCTCCGGACGCCGACATCACCGTCATCGGGAACACCGGCGACGACATCCACCTCTTCGGCCTCAAGGTCTGCCCCGACCTCGACACCGTGATGTACACCCTCGGCGGTGGCATCCACGAGGAGCAGGGCTGGGGCCGGGCCGACGAGACCTTCACCGTCAAGGAGGAGCTGGCGGCGTACGGGGTGGGGCCCGAGTGGTTCGGCCTCGGCGACCGCGACTTCGCCACGCACATAGTCCGTACGCAGATGATGGGCGCGGGCTATCCGCTGAGCGCCGTCACCGAGGCGCTGTGCGCCCGGTGGCAGCCGGGGGTGCGGCTGCTGCCCATGACGGACGACCGTGTCGAGACCCACGTCCTGATCGACGACCCTGGTGGTGAAGGCCGTAAGGCCGTCCACTTCCAGGAGTACTGGGTGCGGCTGCGCGCCTCCGTGCCCGCCCACGCCGTCGTTCCCGTCGGCGCCGACCAGGCCAAACCGGCGCCCGGCGTCCTGGAGGCCATCGCCGACGCCGATGTCGTCCTCTTCCCGCCGTCCAACCCGGTGGTCAGCGTCGGCACGATCCTCGCCGTGCCCGGCGTGCGCGAGGCCATCGCGGACGCCGGGGTTCCGGTCGTGGGCCTGTCCCCCATCGTGGGCGACGCGCCCGTGCGCGGCATGGCCGACAAGGTGCTCGCCGCCGTCGGCGTGGAGTCCACCGCCGCCGCCGTCGCCAAGCACTACGGCTCCGGGCTGCTGGACGGCTGGCTCGTCGACACCGTGGACGCGGGCGCGGTCGAGGAGGTCGAGGCCGCCGGGATCCGCTGCCGGGCGATCCCGCTGATGATGGCGGACCTCAAGGCCACGGCGGCGATGGCGG
>NZ_JAAAYH010000838.1:0-1477 GCF_018035285.1 Streptomyces sp. MK37H
GCGCCGGCCCACCTTCGCGACGTACTTGCCGATCCCCGACAGCAGCGCCTGGTAGGCCAATTCGAGGAGCGCCACGATGCCCGCCGCGACGGCCTTCGCGAAGAGGATGCCCGCGCCGCCCATGCGGACGAGCTTCAGCCAGTCGAGGACCGCGCCCACCGCGCGCAGGATCGCGCCGAGCGTGCCGATCGCCGTGCGGATGGCGTCGATGACGGCCATCACCCAGCCCGCTCCCGGGATCAGCTTGGCGATGACCTTGGTGATGACGATCTCGCCGATGATCAGGGGGAGTTGGGGGACGATCGCGTCCCACGTCTCCTTGACGATCTGCTCCAGCGTGAAGCCGCCCTTGAACAGCTTGTCCAGGATCGCCTTGGGGACGCCGATGATTTCCTGGATCTTGGACTGGAACCAGTCCTTGACGGCCGACTTGACCTCGCGGAAGAGGTGGTTCTTCGCGCCGTCCACCGCCGAGTTCTTCGCACCGCTCAGCCAGCCGCCGGAGTCGGAGAGGAAGTCGACCGCGATGAGCATGAACTCCCCGAGCGCGCCCAGCAGTTTGGAGGCGAAGTCCAGGACCGCCTTGACCGCGTCCACGATGTCCTTGACCACGTCCAGCAGCATCTTCTTCAGGACGTCAAGGATGCTGCTCAGCAGCTTGCCGAGGGCGTTCAGCAGGTCGGTGATGGCCTGCTTGAGCATGGTGGCGAGCTTGTTGACGAGGGCGATCGCGGCGTTGATCAGGCCGGTGATGAAGTTCCGGATGCGCTTGGCCAGGTCGATGACGGCCCGCACCATCGCCTTGGCGAACTCGATCAGGTCATTGATGAAGTTCTTGATCGCGTCGACGATCGCCTTACGGGCGTCGTTGATCCAGCGCTCGACGGTCTCCTTGAAGTTCTTGATGAACCCGATGACCGCGTCCCGCGCCTCCCTGATGACGCGGACGATCGCGTTCTTGATCTCGATGACCTTGTTCTTGATCCAGTCAAAGGCCTTGCTGACCCAGTTGCCCGATTCCCCGACGCTGTCGTCGCGCTTCTTCTCGGCATCCTGTTCGGCCTGGTCGCCCTTGTCCTGGATCTTCTTGTCGCTGTCGTCCTTCTCCTTGTCGACGTCCTTGTCGGTCTGCTCTTCCTTGTCCTTGACGTCCTTGCGGATCTTCTCGTGGCGGTCGGTCTTCTTGTCGCCGAGTGACTGGAGCTCCTTGTCCTGCTCCGTCCGCCAGTCCTGACGCTTGGCGGTGACCTCGGTCATCGCCTTCTCGCGCTCGCTCGCCTGGCTCTTCGTATTGGCCGCGACCTCGGCGTCGACCTGCCGCTTGTGCTGCTGCTGACCGTCCCGGAAGTCGCGGTCCTTGGTCTGCCGCCCCTCCGACATGCTCTTGTGGCCATCCGTGAACGCCGCCTGGAACTGCGGTCCGCGTTCGTGCTCGGCCACTTCCGACGCGGCCTCGGGAGGCACGGCCCCCGTCGTC
>NZ_JAAAYH010000839.1:0-1464 GCF_018035285.1 Streptomyces sp. MK37H
GCCGCCCTCCCCGCCCCCGACTTCGCCGCTACCACCTCCGGCCGGGGCCCGGCCACTCCGGCCGAGGAGATCCTTTGTGGGCTCTTCGCCGAGGTGCTGGGCCTGGAGCGGGTCGGCGCGGAGGACTCGTTCTTCGAACTCGGCGGCGACTCCCTGCTCGCCATGCGGCTCATCGCCCGCATCCGGTCGGTGCTGGACACCGACATCGGGATCGGCAAGCTGTTCACGGCGCCGACGGTGGCCGGGGTCGCCCGGCTGCTCGACGCCCGCGAGGACGGCACCACCCGGGCCGCGCTGACGCCGCGGCCGAGGCCGGAGGTGCTGCCGCTCTCGTACGCCCAGCAGCGGATGTGGTTCCTCAACCGGCTCGAAGGCGTCGGTGAAGGCGCGGGCTACAACCTGCCGCTGGCGCTCCGGATATCGGGAGATCTGGACCTCGCCGCTCTGGAGGCCGCGCTGGGCGATGTCGCCGACCGGCACGAGAGCCTGCGCACGATCTTCCCCGAGACGGACGGCGAGCCCCGGCAGCAAGTGCTGGAGGGCGAGGCGGGCCGACCGCCGCTGATCGTCGTGGAGACCACACCGGACGAGCTCGGAGCGACACTCGCGGCGCACTCCGGGCGTGGCTTCGAGCTGAGCGCCGATCTGCCGTGGCGCATCCGGCTGTTGGCGACCGGGCCCATGGAGTACGTGCTGCTGATCGTGGCGCACCACATCGCGGTGGACGGCTGGTCGATGGGCGTGCTGGCGCGGGACATCGGCGTGGCGTACGCCGCCCGTCGGGCGGGCGACGCGCCGAGGTGGCAGCCGCTGCCGGTGCAGTACGCGGACTACGCGCTCTGGCAGCGCGAGGTGCTGGGCGATATCGAGGACCCCGACAGCGTGATCAGCGGCCAGCTGGACTACTGGCGCGCGGCCCTGGCCGACGCACCCCAGGAGCTGACGCTGCCAACCGACCGGCCGCGCCCGCCCGCGTCCTCCTTCCGGGGCGGCACGGTGCCCCTGCAGGTGGACGCCGAGACCCACGCCCGGCTGGTGGCGGCCGCCCAGCAGGGCAACGCCACCATGTTCATGGTCGCCCAGGCCGCACTGGCCGTACTGCTGGCCCGGCTGGGGGCGGGCACGGACATCCCCATCGGCACCGCGATCGCGGGTCGTGGCGACGAGGCCATGGACGCCCTGGCCGGGTTCTTCGTCAACACGCTGGTCCTGCGGACGGACATCAGCGCCGACCCGACGTTCAGCGAGGTGCTGGCCCGGGTGCGGGAGACCGATCTGGCCGCGTACGCGCATCAGGACGTGCCGTTCGAGCGGCTGGTGGATGTGCTGAGCCCGGAGCGGTCGCTGGCGCGCAACCCGCTGTTCCAGGTCATGCTGGCGCTGCAGAGCGCCGCCCCGGAGAAGTGGGAGCTGCCCGGCCTGGAGGTCGACACCCTGCCGTCGACCGCGGACCCCGTGGCCCGA
>NZ_JAAAYH010000084.1:0-25782 GCF_018035285.1 Streptomyces sp. MK37H
TGGACCAGGCGCGGCCGCCTGGGGAGGGCCGCCACGGCGTCCACCAGCCGGTCCACGAGCGGGATGTGCGAGGCCGTCATGCTCGCCTCGTCGCCCTCCCAGCTGTCGCCCGCGGCGTTGACGACGAGATCGGCGGACTGTGCGGCCCGGACGATGTCCTCGCTCGGCGCGGATACCGCGTCAAGTGCCAGAAAGACGACTCCGGGAATGGGTCCGGCGGGTTTTCTCGCTATTGCCAGGACTTCATATCCGCGCTTGGCGAGAGCTCTGCAGATATGTCGCCCGATGAATCCGGTGCCGCCGATGACAACGGCCTGCCGATCTCGGATGTGGCCCATATCGCCACCGTATTGGCGCCGCTTCGAGCGGAACAACCCCTACCCTCGTCCACCCCTATCCGGCACCCCTATCACGGCCCCGACCTGCGGTGTCATTCGAATAGATGTCGTTTATGGGCCTCGCTGACCGCTGCCGCGCGATCCTTCACCCCGAGTTTCTCGTAGACATGCAGAAGGTGTGTCTTGACGGTCGCCTGGCTGATGAACAATGCCGCCGCGGCCTGTCGATTCGTGGCTCCGTCCGCGATAAGCTTGAGCACTTGGAGTTCACGGTCGCTCAGCGGGCCCTGGGTGGGTTTGCGGACCTGGCCGAGAACGCGTCCGGTGACCGCGGGTGAGAGGACGGACTGGCCCGAGGAGGCGGACCGCACGGCGCGGGTCAGCTCCTCGCGCGGGGTGTCCTTGAGGAGATAGCCGGTCGCCCCGGCGGCCAGGGCGCCCATGACGTCGCTGTCGGTGTCATAGGTGGTCAGCACCAGGATCCGGGCCTCCGGATCGCCGCGCAGCAGCCGTTTGATGGCCTCGACGCCACCCATCCGGGGCATGCGCAGATCCATCAGGACCACATCGGCCGGGTGCCGCTCGTACAGTTCGACGGCCTCGGCACCGTCACCCGCCTCGCCGATCACCGTGAAATCGGGGTCCCGCTCCAGCACCCCGCGCAGCCCGTCGCGGACCACCGGGTGGTCGTCGACGATGAGGATGCGGATGGGGCCGGGAGTGTCGCCGCCATGGGTGTTTCCGCTCATGCACCGGCTTTCTGGGGGATCACGGGGACGGCCGCGCTGATGGCGGTGCCCTCGCCACGGGCGCTTTCGATGTCCAACGTACCGGCGACCCGGCCCAGTCGGCGCCGCATCGCCACCAGCCCGAGGCCATGGCCGCCGGAGGTACCGGCCTCGGCCTCCGCGGCCGCGGAGTCGAATCCGACGCCGTCGTCGAGTACGTCGAGGACCACCACGTCCTCCATGTACGACAGGGTGATGCCCACCTTCGACGCCCGGGCGTGCTTGGCGATATTGGCGAGGGTCTCCTGCGCCACCCGGTAGAGCGTGGCCTCCAGTTCGGCGTGGAGGGGGATGGCGGTCCCGGTCGTCGCGAACGCCACCTTCGGCTCCCGCTCCTGCGACCACCCCTCGACCAGCGACTCCAGGGCGTCCGGCAGGGTCCTGGACTCCAGTTGCTCGGGGCGGAGCGCCTGGACCGAGCGGCGCGCCTCGGCGAGGCTGTCCCGGGCCAGGTCCTTGGCAGCGACGAGATGGCGGCGCCACACCTCTCGGTCGCCCCCGGCGTGCTCGGCGGCCTCCAGCTGCCGGATGATGCCGGCCAGCCCCTGGGCGAGGGTGTCGTGGATCTCCCCCGCCATCCGCTGGCGCTCGTCGAGCACTCCGGCCTCGCGCGCCTGGGTGATCAGCTGGGCGTGGAGTCCGGCGTTCTCGGTGAGCGCGGAGCGGAGCTCGGCCACGGTGCGTTTGCGCCGCTGATGCTGTTCGTTGAGCCTGCTCGACAGCAGGTTGATCCAGCCGATCACCACGGTCTGGAAGGCGATGGCGGCGAGATAGCCGACCACCGCGCCGGTCGTGGGCCGCGGGAAGCCGTCCGGCACGGTGTTGACGACGAACGAGGTGGCCGCCACGGACACCAGCGCCCAGACGGTCGGCAGCAGCACCAGCGCCTGGAGGAACCCGGTGGCGGCGAACAGCATGAACACCTGGTCCCGCGCCATCAGCGCGGCGGAGAGGGCGAGCAGCCCGGCGAAGTAGACGGCCGTGCGCGCCGTGCCGTACGGCTGTCTGCTCCGGCGGCCCGTGGGCAGGGTGTAGGTGCCCAGGATCCACCCGGCGGCCACGGCCGCGAGGCCCAGCGTGGTGAGCAGCCGCCGGGCCGGTGGCGGGCCGTGGACCAGGCTCAGGGCCGTGGACAGAAACAGCAGAAGGTAGGGCAGCCCTCCGAACAGGATGTCGGAGTGCCGCTCCCACCGTCCGCCGTCGTCCTTGGACGCGCTCACCTCACTCCCAGCGGAACAGCTTGGCCGCGGCCGCGGTGGCGGCCACCGCGATCACTCCGAGGACGGTCAGGTGCAGCGTCTGCGGCCACTGGTTCTCCCAGGAATCGCGCAGCGCCTGGAGCGCGGCGCCCAGCGGGGTGTAGTCGCCGATGGTGGACACCGTCTCCGGCAGGTCCTCCTTGGGGAGGAACGCGCCGCCGAAGAAGAGGCTGGGGAAGAGCAGGGACAGGCCCATCGCGGTGGCCGACTTGCTGCTCGGTGCCACGGCCGCGATCACCAGGCCGATGGAGAACAGCGCCCAGGTGCCCAGGACGAAGCTCACCAGGAAGGCGGGGACGTCACCGGGCAGTTTGGTGTCGAAGGCGGTCTTGCCGACGATGAGCACCAGCACCGCGGAGACCGCCGCGGTGACCAGGTTGATGAAGAGCTGGGCGAGCAGCAGGTTCCCCGGGTGGATGGGGCTCGCGGCCATGCGCCGCAGGATGCCCTTCTCCCGGTAGGTCGCGAGGGTCGTGGGCAGCAGGTTGAGGGCCAGCATCGTCAGACACAGCGACATGGCCATCGCGGGGACGAACGCGGCCATCGACGCCTTGGTGGCGGCGTCGTCGTCGGACTTGGTGGTGACGAAGTGGAAGATGGCCAGCAGCATGATCGGCAGCGCGATGACGAAGAACACCGCGGTGGGATCGCGCAGGAACAGCTTGCTCTCGACGTAGGTGAGCTTGGTGCGCCCGGACATGGCAGAAGTCTCCTCGGCGGCTTTAGTTGGCGGGCTTGGAGCCGGTCAGGGCGACGAAGGCGTCATCGAGACTCGCCTGCTCCAGGCGGAGTTCGTTCGCCACGATCTGATTGCGGGCCAGCACGGAGATCACGGCGTAGACGACATTGCCCTTGCCGACCACCGTCACCTGGGACTTGGACCGGGTCACACTGCTCACCTCGGGCAGCGAGGTGAGCAGCTCGTCGTCCATCGGGACGGACGGCTTGAAGCGGATGATCTGCTGCTCATCGACCCGGGACACCAGTCCGGAGGGGGTGTCGAGGGCGACGACCCGGCCCGATTCGATGATGGCGATCCGGTCGCAGAGCCGCTCGGCCTCCTCCATGAAGTGGGTGACCAGCAGCACGGTCACATCCTGCTCCCGGACCTTCTCGATCAGCTTCCAGGTCTCGCGCCGGGCGTGCGGGTCGAGTGCGGTGGTCAGCTCGTCGAAGACGGCGATCCTGGGCTTGCCGACGAGGGCGAGCGCGATGGACAGCCGCTGCTGCTGGCCGCCGGACAGCGATCCGTAGGCCGTGTCGGCCTTGCCGGACAGGCCCCAGTCCTTGATGAGCTCGCGCCAGTCGACGGGGTCGCGGTAGAAGGTGCTGTAGAGCTCGAGCGCCTCCCACACCTTCATCTTGGGGGGCAGTTCGCTCTGCTGGAGTTGGATGCCGATGGACTCGCGCAGCTCGGCGAGGTCCTTGTCCTTCAGCGGGTCGAGACCCATCACGGAGATCTCGCCGCCGTCGCGCTTGCGCATGCCCTCGATGCACTCCACGGCGGTGGTCTTGCCCGCGCCGTTGGGGCCGAGGATGCCGAAGATCTCGCCCTCCTCCACGGAGAAGGACACGTCCTGTACCGCCACGTGATTGCGGTATTCCTTGCGCAGGTTACTGACCTCGATCAGCGGCATCGGCCCGGGTCCTCCTCGCTCGGTTCCTTCACTCTTCCACCGTAGGAGGCGGATATCCCCGGGGGATCGGCCCATCGGCTGCCCACCGGGCTGATCCTCCCTCCACCGACCGGGCGATCGGCCGCATCAACCGATCGGTGGATGGGGGTACGCCGGGCCGGGGATATGACACAGGCTCTCAGCCGCGCCGGGCGTGCAGCGCCCGGCAGACCTCGTAGGACGGCAGCAGACCGGCCCGTTCGGCCTCGGCCAGCCCGGGGGCGTTCCGGTCGCGTTCGGAGACCAGGTACTCCAGGTCCTTGGGCCAGGGCAGGCCGAGCGCGGGGTCGAAGGGGTCGATCTCGTGTTCGGCGCCCGGGTTGTACTCCTCCGAGTTGAGGTAGGCCGCCACGGTGTCGTCCCGGAGCGCGATGAAGGCGTGGCCGAGTCCCTCCTCCAGATACACCGCCCGGTACGAGACGGGGTCCAGCCGCACACTGTCCCAGCGGCCGAAGGTGGGCGAGCCCACCCGCAAGTCCACCACCACATCGAGGAGTTCGCCGCTGACGCAGGTCACCATCTTGGCCTGGCCCGGGGGTACGTCCGCGTAGTGCACCCCGCGGACGGTGCCGCGCCGGGAGACGCTGTGGTGGTTCTGGCCCAGGCGCAGCGGATGGCCGACGGCCGCGGAGAAGGCCGATTCGGTGTAGGGGGCGACGAACGCGCCGCGCTCGTCGCGGTGGACGTCCGGGCTGAATTCGTAGGCGCCGGACACCGCCAGCTCGCGCACCTTCATCGGCCGTGCTCCACGGTGAGCTTCTCCAGCACCGGCACCACATCGTGCGGGGTGGGGGTGCGCAGGTTCTCCGCGCGCAGCCGCTCGGCGGTCTCCTTGTACGACGCGTCCTTCAGCAGCCGTTCGACGCTCTCCCGCAGCACCTCGGCGGTCAGCTCCGAGGCGTGGACGGCGAGTCCGGCACCGGCCTCGTGCAGGCTGGTCCCCTTGTTCCACCAGTCGGCGTAGCGGATGGTGGGGATGAACTGCGGTACGCCGCCCGCCAGTGCGGTGCCCCAGGAGCCGAAGCCGCCGTGGTGGATGAGGACCGAGGCGCCGGGCAGCAGGGCGTGCAGCGGAACGAAGTCGACGATGCGGGTGTTGGCGGGGACCTTCTCCAGTGCCTCGACCTCCTCGGGCGGCAGCGCGGCCACCACGTCGATGTCCATGCTCCCCAGGGTGTCGATCATGTCGGCCACCGGCATGAAGGTGCCGCCCAGGGCCGCCCGCGCGGAGACCCCGGAGGTCAGCACGACCCGCGGCCGCTCGGGGGTCTCGCGCAGCCAGTCCGGGATGTCGGAGGGGCCGTTGTAGGGCAGATAGCGGACCGGGACCCGCTGGAGGGACAGCGGGAGCTGGAGGCTGGTGGGGATCTGGTCGATGGTCCACTGGCCGACCACGACCTCCTCGTCGAAGGTGCGGTCGTAGCGGGCGAGGATGGAGCCGAGCCAGTCGGCCATCGGGTCCTCGCGGCGCTCCTCGGGCTGCTCGGCGAGGCGGGCCAGGAACACCTCGCGCATCTTCGCGTAGATGTCGATGCACCACAGCAGCCGGGCGTGGGCGGCGCCCACGACCCGGGCGGCCACCGGGCCCGCGTAGGTGACCGGGTCCCAGATGACCAGGTCGGGCTGCCAGTGGCGGGCGTAGTCCACCAGCTCGTGCACCATGCAGTCGTTGTAGGTCTGGTACGCGAACATCACGCTGATCTTGAACTTCATCAGCACCTGTTCCCAGGAGTGCTGATCGAGCTCCGGGGTGGACCAGTCGGAGAGCGGGTTCTCCAGCGACTCGCGGTTCTGCGTCAGCATCTCGTGGAGATTGTGGTCCTTGCCGACGGAGACGGCCGTCAGACCGGTGCTCTTGATGGACTCGGTCAGCGCGGGATTGCTGGCGACATGCACCTCGTGGCCGGCCGCGGCCAGCGACCAGGCGAGCGGGACCATGGTGAACAGGTGCGATTTCTCGGACACCGTCGCGAAAAGGATACGCATCGTCGGTTTCTCTCTCAGTCGATGGGTCGTCGGGGGCGGGCGGTGGCCGCCCGCAGGGTGTCCGTGATGACTCCGGCCACCGCTGCCTTCTGCTCACCCAGGTAGAAGTGGCCACCGGAGAAGACCTCCAGCCGGAAGGAGCCCGAGGTGTGCTCCCGCCAGCCCGCCACTTCCGGGGCGGTGACGCGGATGTCACTGTCGCCGGTGAGCCCCACGATGTCGCAGGCCAGCCGGGCACCGGGCCGGTATTCGTAGGTCTCGGCCGCCTTGTAGTCGCTGCGGATGGCGGGCAGGGCCAGCCGCAGCAGTTCGGTGTCGCCGAGGATGCGGGAGTCGGTCCCGCTGACCAGCTGGAGCTCGGCGATGAGCCCGGCGTCGTCCCGCCGGTGGATGCCGAGGCTCCGGTGGTGTGAGGGCGCGGGCCGGCCCGAGGCGAAGAGCGCCACGGGCACGGTCCCCAGCTCCCCTTCGAGCAGTCTGGCCAGCTCGAACCCGACGCTGGCGCCCATGCTGTGGCCGAACAGCGCGATCGGCCGGTGTGCCGTGAGCGGCTTCAGCGCCTCGTAGATCTCGCGCGCCATCTCGTGGATGTCCTCGATGGGCGCGTCATGGCGGCGGTCCTGCCGCCCCGGGTACTGGACGGCCAGCGCCTCCACGGTCGGCGGCAGCAGCTCGGAGATCGGGAAGTAGAAGCTGGCTGCTCCTCCCGCGTGCGGCAGGCAGACCAGGCTGACCTCGGCCTCCGGGCGCGGATGGAACCTGCGGAACCACAGGCTCTCATCGGTGACGGGCAACGCCATGGCCGTCGTTTCCTTTCGCGATGCGGGGAGGGCTCCTGAAGCGGGGTGTCCGGACGGGGTCAGGCGCCGTCGCGCGGCAGTCGCTCCAGCCAGTCCTCGATGGCCTGGGCGGTGGGGAGGGAGTGGTCCTCCATCATGGTGAAGTGGTTGCCGCGCACATCGACGATGTCGTGCGGCAGCTCCCAGAAGGACCGCCAGTCGGGCAGCTCCTCCAGCTTCAGCGATCCGGTGGACAGCGGCTCCAGCGCGCGCACCAGGAGGGTGGGGGTCTCGATCGGCTCGGGGTCCCAGCTGCCGAAGAGGTTGAGATACCAGCCCATGGCCGACAGCCGGGCGTCGTCCATGGTGACGAACACGCCCTCGCGCTCGGTCATCCCGTCCATGAGCGAGAGCCCGAACTGGTTGAGGATGCTGCTCTTGGGCACGTAGGTGTCCACCAGCACCACCGCGGTCGGCCGGATGCCCATCCGCTCCAGATGTCCCGCCGCCGCGTGGGCGAACCAGCCGCCCGCCGAGGAGCCCAGGAGCACGATCGGCTGCCCGTCGGCGGCCTTCGCCACCGCCTCGGCCTGGGCGGCCACCACCGCGTCCGCCGTCTCCGGGAGGGGCTCACCGCGGCCGAAGCCCGGCAGCGCGAGCGCCGACACATCGCGCCGGCCCCGCAGCGAGGCCGCGAACCGGGCGTACTGGTGGATGCCCGCGACCGCCAGGCACGAGGAGAAGCAGAACATGTGCTGCTCGGCCGGGCCCTTGCTGAGCCGGACCGGCATCGGCAGCTTCTCCAGGTCGGAGGTGGCGCTGAACCGGGGCCGCAGCGCCGCCGTGGCATGCAGCAGGTCGAAGATCTCTTTCCACTTCCCGGTCTCGAACGCCTCGGTGTACAGCGTGCTCAGCGTGGTGGACTCCCCCGCCGCGGCGGGCGCCGGGCCCGTGGGCGTCTGCTCGGACGGGCCGGACTGCCGGGCCGCGGCCAGTTCGGAGCGGAGCCGGGCGGCCAGATCGGTGGGCGTCTCGTGGTCGAAGACGAGCGTGGCGGGCAGCCTCAGCCCGGTGGCCGCGTTCAGCCGGTTGCGCAGCTCCACCGCGGTGAGCGAGTCGAAGCCGGAGTCCACGAACTCATGGGCCGGGCCGATGGCGGACGGGTCCGGGTGGCCGAGCACGGTGGCCACCTGCGTGCACACCAACTCCACCAGCACGGCGTCCCGTTCGGCCCCGGACAGGGTGGTGAGCCGTTCCCGAAGCGCGGAGCCGCCGCCCGGCGAGCCACCGCGTGTGGTCGCGCCGGCCCGGCGTGCCGGTGTCCGCACGAGCCCGCGCAGCAGCAGCGGCACCGAGCCGGATCCGGCGCCCGTGCGCAGTGCCGCGAGGTCGATCCGCATCGGGATCAGCAGTGGGGTGTCCAGGGCGAGGGCGGTGTCGAGCAGTTCCATGCCCTGTTCGGAGGAGAGCGCGGCCACGCCCGAGCGGGCGGCCCCGGCCGTGTCCGCCGTGCCGGTCATCGTGCTGGTCCGCGCCCACAGCCCCCAGGCGAGGGAGTGGGCGGGCAGTCCCTGGGCCCGGCGGGCCTGGGCGAAGGCGTCGAGGAAGCCGTTGGCGGCCGCGTAGTTGCCCTGGCCCGCGCCGCCGAGCACACCGGCGGCAGAGGAGAAGAGCACGAACGCGGCCAGGTCCAGCTCCCGGGTGGCCTCGTGGAGGTGGAGTGCGGCGTCGGCCTTGGGCCGCAACACCGTGTCCAGCCGCTCGGGGGTGAGCGAGGAGATCACCCCGTCGTCCAGCACCCCGGCGGTGTGGAACACCCCGGTGAGCGGGTGGTCGTCGGACACCTGGGCCACCAGGGCGGCCACGGCGTCCCGGTCGGCGGTGTCGCACGCCGCCACGGTCACGGTCGCGCCGAGCGCGGTCAGCTCGTCGCGCAGCCGCCCGGCCCCCTCGGCGGCCGGTCCCCGGCGGCTGGTCAGCAGCAGATGGCGGACGCCGTGGCGGGTCACCAGGTGGCGGGCGAGCAGCCCGCCGAGCGTACCGGTGGCGCCGGTGATCAGCACGGTGCCCTCGGGGTCCAGCGCACGGGTGGCGCCGGTGGCGCCCTGGGCGCGGGCGAGCCGCGGGGTGTGCGCCTGTCCGGCGCGCAGCGCGAGCTGCGGCTCCCCGGAGGGGAGGACCGCCGGGAGGGCCCGTACGGACTCCTCGTGCCCGTCGAGGTCGACGAGGGTGAACCGGTCGGGGTTCTCCGACTGCGCCGAGCGCACCAGGCCCCAGACGGCGGCGCCCGGCAGATCGGTGACCTCCGCGCCGGGGGCGGTGGCCACCGCGCCTCGGGTGACGAACACCAGCCGGGAGTCGGCGAACCGCTCATCGGCCGACCAGTTCTGGGCCAGCTCCAGGGCGGTGCGCAGGGAGTCCCGCACCGCGTCGGCCGGTGCGCCGGGCCCGGCGGCGCAGGACACCAGGACCGCCGCGGGGGCGGCCGTACCGGCGTCGACGGCCGCGCCCAGCGACTCCAGGTCCACATAGGACTCCAGGTGGACCCCGGCCGCGAAGAGGCTCTCGGTCACCTCCAGCCCGTCGTCGCCGACCAGCGCGGCCCGGGTCAGGGGGATGGGCTGATCGGAGCCCGCGAGCGCGGGCCAGTCGAGCTGGAACAGCGACTCGCTGCTCGCGGCGCGGGCGCCGCTTAGCTGATCGCCGGTCATCTTGCGCAAGCGCAGGCCCTCGACGGTGGCCACCGGGCGGCCGGTGGGGTCGGCCACCGCGAGCGCCACGGTGTCCTCCCCGGCCGGGGAGATCCGCACCCGTACCTCGTCGGCCCCGGCGGCGTGCAGCGACACCCCGGTCCAGGAGAACGGCAGCCGCCCCTGCGCTGTCTCCGGGTCCTCCCCGGCGAAGAGGGTGCCGAGCGCGATGCCGTGCAGGGAGGCGTCGAGCAGGGCCGGGTGGATCCCGTACCCGGCGGCGGCCGGCCGCTGCTCCTGGGCCAGCCGCACCTCGGCGAACACCTCGTCGCCGCGCAGCCAGGCGGCGCGCAGGCCCCGGAAGGCCGGGCCGTAGCCGAAGCCGCCCGCCGCGTACCGCTCGTACATGTCGCTGACGTCGAGTTCGGTGGCGTCCGCCGGAGGCCACGCGGTCAGCTCCGCGGGGGCACCCGGTGTGGCGGTGGCGAGCGTGCCGGTGGCGTGCGGGGTCCACGGCTCGCCGAACCCGGCGCCCTCGGGGCGGGAGTGGACGTTCAGCGGGCGCCGTCCGCTCTCGTCGGATTCGCCGACGGTCACCCGGAGGGTGAGCGCGCCCCGCGCGGGGAGGATCAGCGGCGCCTGGAGGGTCAGCTCCTCGACCTGGTCGCAGCCGACCTGGTCACCGGCCTGGATCGCGAGTTCCAGGAAGGCGGTGCCCGGGAAGAGGACCGTGCCGGAGACGGCGTGGTCGGCCAGCCAGGGCTGGGCGGCCAGGGACAGCCGCCCGGTGAGCACCAGGCCGTCGGTGTCGGCGAGTTCGACGGCGGCGCCCAGCAGCGGATGCCCGGCCGAGCCCAGCCCCGCCGAGGTCACATCGCCCGCCCGGTCCGAGCCGTCGAGCCAGTAGCGCTGCCGCTGGAAGGCGTACGTGGGCAGCTCGACCCGACGGGCCCCACGGCCCGCGAACACCTTCTCCCAGTCCACCGCGCCGCCGTGGGCGTGCACCCCGCCCACCCCGGCCAGCAGCGACTCGGCCTCGTCGCGGTCCTTGCGCAGCAGCGGGACGAACGCGGCGGCGCCGGGGTCGGCGACGCACTCCTGCCCCATCACGGAGAGCACACCGGACGGGCCGACCTCGACATAGCGGGTCACGCCCTGGTCCTCGAGGAACCGTATCCCGTCCTGGAACCGCACCGGCTGCCGCACATGGCGCACCCAGTACTCGGGCGAGCACAGCTCCTCGGCGATCGCCTCGCCGGTCACATTGGACACCACCGCGATCCGGGGGGTGGCGTAGGTCAGCTCACCGGCGACCTTGGCGAACTCCTCCAGCACGGGGTCCACCAGCGGCGAGTGGGAGGCGACGCCGATCCGCAGCCGCTTGCTCTTGACGCCGACCGCGTCCGCGATCCGCAGGACGGCCTTCTCCTCGCCGGAGATCACGGTGGCGGCCGGGCCGTTGACCGCGCCCAAGGACACCTGGTCCTCCTCGCCCGCCAGATGGGGCAGTACCTCGTCCTCGGCGGTCTGCAGCGAGACCATCGCGCCTCCGGCGGGCAGCGCGTCCATCAGCCGGCCCCGGGCCGCGACCAGGGCACACGCGTCCTCCAGCGAGAACACGCCCGCCACATGGGCGGCCGCCAGCTCACCCACCGAGTGGCCGACCAGGAAGTCCGCGGTCACACCCCAGGACTCCAGCAGCCGGTACAGCGCCACCTCGACGGCGAAGAGGCCGGTCTGGGTGTAGAGGGTCCGGTCGAGCAGCTCGGCGTCCTCGCCGAAGACCACGTCGCGCACAGCGTGCCCGACATGGCCGTCCAGGTGATGGTCGAGCTCGGCACAGACGGTGTCGAACGCGGCGGCGAAGACCGGGAAGGCGGTGTGCAGGGCGCGTCCCATGCCGAGCCGCTGTGCGCCCTGCCCGGTGAACAGGAACGCCGTCTTGCCCGCACCGGCCACCGCGCCGGGGGTGACACCCGAGGCCAACCGGTCGAGTTCGCCGAGCAGTTCGGTACGGCTCGATCCCACGACCACCGCGCGGTGGGCGAAGGCGGAGCGGGTGAGCGCCAGCGAGTAGCCGATGTCCACGGGGGACGGCTCGGGCGCGCCCGCCACGTAGGACCGCAGCCGCGCGGCCTGGGCCCGCAGGGCCTCCTCGGTCCGCCCCGACAGCGGCCACGGCACCAGGTCGGACACGGTGGCGGGCGCGGCGGCGGGCGCGGTGTCCGCGGGTGTCTCGTCCGCGGGCGTCTCGTCGTCGGCTTCCTCCGCGGTCTCCTCGGCGGGGGCCTGCTCCAGGATCACATGGGCGTTGGTGCCGCTGAAGCCGAAGGCGGACACGGCGGCGCGGCGCGGCCGTGTCGCCTCCGGCTCGGGCCACGGCCGGGCCTCGGCCAGCAGCCGTACCGCGCCCGACTCCCAGTCCACGTTGGGCGTCGGCTCCTCGGCGTGCAGGGTCTTGGGCAGCACGCCGTGGCGCAGCGCCAGCACCGTCTTGATGACCCCGCCGACGCCCGCGGCGGCCTGGGTGTGGCCGATGTTGGACTTCAGCGAGCCGAGCCACAGCGGCCGGTCCTCGGGGCGGTCCTGGCCGTAGGTGGCCAGCAGCGCGCCCGCCTCTATGGGGTCGCCGAGCGGGGTGCCGGTGCCGTGGGCCTCGACCGCGTCCACATCGGCCGCGGTGAGCCCGGCGTCGGCCAGTGCCTGCCGGATGACGCGCTGCTGGGAGGGGCCGTTGGGGGCGGTGAGCCCGCTGCTGGCGCCGTCCTGGTTGGTGGCGGAGCCCGTGACGACCGCGAGCACCTGGTGGCCGTTGCGCCGCGCGTCCGACAGCCGCTCCACGAGCAGCATGCCGACACCCTCGCCCCAGCCGGTGCCGTCGGCGGAGGCGGCGAACGCCTTGCAGCGGCCGTCGGAGGCGAGCCCACGCTGGCGGCTGAAGTCCACGAAGGCCACCGGTGTGGACATCACCATCGACCCGCCGACCAGGGCCAGCGAGCACTCCCGCCGGCGCAGTGCCTGCGCGGCGAGGTGGAGGGCCACCAGCGAGGACGAGCAGGCGGTGTCCACGGTGACCGCGGGCCCTTCGAGACCGAAGGTGTAGGCGATACGGCCGGAGGCGATGCTGCCGGAGCCACCGCTGCCGACGTATCCCTCGACATCGTCGGGCACCTGGCGCAGCCGGGTCGCGTAGTCCTGGTACATCACGCCCGCGAAGACGCCGGTGCGGCTGCCACGCAGCGTGGCCGGGTCGACCCCGGCGCGCTCCATGGCCTCCCACGCGGTCTCCAGCAGCAGCCGCTGCTGCGGGTCCATGGCGAGGGCCTCGCGCGGCGAGATACCGAAGAACGCGGGGTCGAAGTGGTCGGCGTCGGTGACGAAGCCGCCTTCGCGCGCATAGCTCGTCCCCGGCTTGTCCGGGTCCGGGTCGTAGAGGGCCTCCAGGTCCCAGCCCCGGTCGGCGGGGAACTCGGTGACCGCGTCACGGCCGTTCGCCACCAGCTCCCACAGGTCCTCCGGCGAGGCCACGCCACCGGGGTAGCGGCAGGCCATCCCGACGATGGCGATGGGCTCGTGGTCCTTTGCCTCGGCCTCCTGGAGGCGCTGGCGAGTGCGGTGCAGATCCGTGGTCACTCGCTTGAGGTAGTCGCGGAGCTTTGCCTCGCTCACCGTTTACCGCCCATCTCTTTGAATTCCAACTCCGTGCACTACAGGCCGAGTTCGTTCTCGATGAAGTCGAAGATCTCGTCGTCCGAAGCGGCGTCGATGCGGCCGGCGACCGCGTCCTCCGGGCCCTGGCCGAGCCGTATCAGCAGGTCCTGCAGACGCGAGGCGAGCGTGGTGCGCGCCTCGTCGTCGGCGGCGACCTTGGCCAGGTTGCTTTCCAGGACGTCGAGTTCCGGGAAGGTCATCGACGCGGCGGTGAATGCCTCCGGGGCGATTTCCGCTTCCAGGTACGTGGCGATCGCCGTGGAGGTGGGGTAGTCGAAGAGCAGGGTCACCGGCAGGCGCCGGCCGGTGGCCTTGCCGAGCTGGTTGCGGAGTTCGACCGCGGTGAGCGAGTCGAAGCCGAGGTCGAGCAGTCCACGCTCCGCCTCGACGGCCGCCACTGACTCGAAGCCCAGCACCCCGGCCACGGTCGTGCGGACCAGATCCAGCAGGAACCGGCCGCGCTCGGCCTCCGGCAGGCTCGTCAGATGCTGCTTGAGCCCCTCGGGCCGCGCGGTCGCGGCCCCGGCTCCGGCGGCTGTCCGCCGGGCGGGCCTGGTGGCGGGCGCGGCCCTCACCAGCCCGCGCAGCAGCGCCGGTACGTCGCCGGACCGCGCCCCCAGCCCCGCGGCGTCGAGCCGCATCGGCAGCACGACGGCGGAGTCCACGGCACGTGCGGCGTCGAAGAGCCCGGCGCCGTCCTCCGAGGAGAACGGCACGATGCCACCGCGCGCCAGCCGGTTCAGATCGGCACCCTCCAGCTTGCCGGTCATCTCGCTGCGCTGGGCCCACAGCCCCCACGCGTGTGACTGGACGGGCCGCCCCTGGGTGCGGCAGTGCTGGGCGAAGGCGTCGAGGAAGGCGTTGGCCGCCGCGTAGTTGCCCTGGCCCATCCCGCCGAAGGTGCCGGCGATGGAGGAGAACAGGACGAGCGCGGACAGGTCCAGGTCGCGGGTCAGCTCGTGCAGGGTGAGCGCGGCGTCGACCTTGGGCCGCAGCACCCGGTCGATCCGCTCGGGGGTGAGCGAGGAGACCACACCGTCGTCCAGGACGCCCGCCGTGTGTACGACGGCGGTCAGCGGATGTGCGGCGGGGACGGTGGCCAGCAGCGCGGCCAGCGCCTCCCGGTCGGCCACATCGCAGGCGGCGAGGGTGACCTGGGCACCCAACTCCGCGAGTTCCGCCTGGAGTTCGGCCGCGCCCTCGGCGTCCGGGCCACGGCGGCTCGTGAGCAGCAGATGCCGCACTCCGCCCTCGGCCACCAGATGGCGGGCGATGACCCCGCCGATGGTGCCGGTGGCCCCGGTGACCAGCACCGTGCCCTCGGGGTCCCAGGCGGGCGGGGCGGTGTCGGGGACGGGGGTGGTGGCGAGCCTGGCCACCGCGATGTCACCCTGGCGCACGGCCAGTTGAGGCTCGTCCAGGGCGAGCGCGGCCGGCAGCGCGAGCGCCGACTCCTCGTGCTCGTCGAGGTCGACGAGCACGAACCGGTCGGGGTTCTCCGACTGCGCGGAGCGGACCAGGCCCCAGACGGCGGCGTGCGCCAGATCGGGTACGTCCGCGCCGGGCGTGGTGGCCACCGCGCCCCGGGTGATGAACACCAGGCGGGAGTCGGCGAACCGGTCCTCGGTCAGCCAGGCCCGGAGCAGCGCCAGCGCCCGGTGGGTCGCGGCCCGTACGGCGTCGGCAACGCCCTGGGGCTCCGGTGCGCAGGGCACCAGTACGGTGGCGGGCACGGCGGCCGGGTCGGCGGGCAGCGCCTCCAGGTTCGGGTATGTGTGCACATCGAGTCCGACCAGCTTGAAGTCGTCGTCGCCGAGCAGGGCCCAGTGCCCGGAGGGCGGTTCGGGCGTGGCCGCGGAGGTGTCGGCGGCCACCCAGTCCAGCCGGTAGAGCGTGTCACCGCCGGTGGCGGCTTCGCCGAGCCGCTCGGGCCGCTTGCGCAGCACCAGCGATTCCACGGTGGCCACCGGCCGTCCGATGGCGTCCGCCACGGTCAGGGCCACCGTGTCGGTGCCGCTCGGGGTGAGCCGTACCCGTACCTCAGCGGCCCCGGAGGCGTGCAGCGTCACCCCGGTCCAGGAGAACGGCAACCGGCCCTCGCCCGCCTGGAGCATCGGGCCGAGCGCGATGGTGTGCAGCGCGGCGTCCAGCAGGGCGGGGTGCAGTCCGTAGGCGGTGGCGGCGGACTGCTGCTCCTGCCCCAGCCGTACCTCGGCGAACACCTCGTCGCCGCGCAGCCAGGCCGCGCGCAGCCCCTGGAACGACGGGCCGTAGCCGAAGCCGCCCGCCGCGAACCGCTCGTACAGGTCCTCGACCTCGACCGGCTCGGCACCCGGCGGCGGCCACGCCCCGCCCAGGTCGTACGAGCCCTCGACGGCACCGACCGCCAGCACACCCGTGGCGTGCCGGGTCCACGGCAGCTCACGGTCCGCGTCCTCGGGGCGGGAGTAGACGTTCAGGGTGCGGCGGCCGTCCTCCTCGGGCGGGTCCACCACGAGTTGCAGGGTGACGGCGCCCCGCTCGGGGAGGATGAGCGGCGCCTGCAGGGTCAGCTCATCGACCCGTTCGCAGCCCACCCGGTCGCCGGCCTGGATCGCGAGCTCCAGGAAGGCGGTGCCCGGGAAGAGGACCACACCGGAGACCGCGTGGTCGGCCAGCCAGGGCTGGCCGCGCGTGGACAGCCGCCCGGTGAGCACCAGGCCGTCGCTGTCGGCGAGTTCGACGGCGGCGCCCAGCAGCGGATGCCCGGCGGCGCCGAGACCGGCCGAGGCCACATCGCCCACGGTGGCGGGCGCGTCCAGCCAGTAGCGCTGCCGCTGGAAGGCGTACGTGGGCAACTCGACCCGGCGGGCCCCACGGCCCGCGAACACCTGCTCCCAGTCCACCGCGCCACCGTGGGCGTGCACCCGGCCCACCCCGGCCAGCAGCGACTCGGCCTCGCCGCGGTCCTTGCGCAGCAGCGGGACGAACGCGGTCTCGGCATCGGCGTCGGTCTCGGTGTCGGCCTCTGCCAGGCGCTCCTGGCCCATGGCGGAGAGCACACCGGCCGGGCCGATCTCGACGAAGCGGGTCACATTCCGCCCGGCGAGGAAGCGGATGCCGTCCCCGAAGCGCACGGCCCGGCGGACGTGGCGCACCCAGTACTCCGGCGAGCACAGCTCCTCACCCGCCGCCTCACCGGTGACGTTGGAGACCACCGCGATGCGCGGTGCGGAGTAGCCGATCCCGGCGGCCACCGTGCCGAACTCGGCGAGCATGGCGTCCATCAGCGGCGAGTGGAAGGCGTGGGACACGGTGAGCCGCTTGCTCTTGGCCCCGGTCGATTCCGCGATCCGCAGGACGGTGTCCTCGTCACCGGAGATGACGGTGGCCCGAGGCCCGTTGACCGCCGCCACGCTCACCCGGTCCTCGTGGCCTTCGAGATGCGGCAGCACCTCGGCCTCGGCCGCCTGGAGCGACACCATCGCACCGCCCTCCGGCAGCGCCTGCATCAGCCGGCCCCGGGCCGCCACCAGCGCACAGGCGTCCTCCAGCGAGAACACTCCGGCCACATGGGCGGCCGCCAGCTCGCCCACCGAGTGGCCGACCAGGAAGTCCGCGGTCACGCCCCAGGACTCCACCAGCCGGTACAGCGCCACTTCGAGGGCGAACAGCGCGGTCTGGGTGAACACGGTCCGGTTCAGCGGCTCCGCGTCCTCACCGAACACCACCTCCCGCACCGAACCGTCCAGATGGCGGTCCAGCTCGGCGCACACCGCGTCGAACGCCGCCGCGAACACCGGGAAGGCGTCGTACAACTCCCGCCCCATGCCAGCCCGTTGGGCGCCCTGCCCGGTGAACAGGAAGGCCGTCTTTCCTGCGTCCGCCACCGTCTCCTGGGCCGTCCCCGAGGCCAGCTCCGCCAAGCCGCGCAGTAGCTCCTCCCGCTCGGTGCCGACGGCCACGGCGCGGTGCCCGAAGGCCGAGCGGCCCGTCGCCAGCGCGTAGCCGACGTCCACCGGGCGCAGCTCCGGCCGCTCCTCCAGATGGGCGCGCAGCCGCCCGGCCTGCGCCCGCAGGGCCGTCTCGCTGCGCGCGGAGAGCACCCACGGCACCACATCGGAGTCGACCGTCCGCTCGGCCACCGGCGCGGTGTGCTCGGGGCCCTGCTCCAGCACCACATGGACGTTCGTGCCGCTGACGCCGAAGGCGGACACGCCCGCGCGTCGCGGCCGTCCCGTCTCGGGCCACTCCCGGGCCTCGGTCAGCAGCTCCACCGCACCGGCCGACCAGTCCACGTCGGGCGAGAGCTCATCGGCGTGGAGGGTCTTCGGCAGCACGCCATGGCGCAGCGCCAGGACCGTCTTGATGACCCCGGCGACGCCCGAAGCGGCCTGGGTGTGGCCGATGTTGGACTTCAGCGCGCCCAGCCACAGCGGCCGGTCGGCGTCCCGCCCCTGGCCGTAGGTGGCCATCAGGGCCTGTGCCTCGATGGGGTCGCCGAGCCGGGTGCCGGTGCCGTGGGTCTCGACCGCGTCCACGTCGGCGGCCGACAGGCCCGCACCGGCCAGCGCCTGGCGGATGACCCGCTGCTGGGAGGGGCCGTTGGGGGCGGTGAGGCCGTTGCTGGCGCCGTCCTGGTTGACGGCCGAGCCACGCACCAGCGCCAGCACCTCATGGCCGTTGGCCCGCGCGTCCGAGAGCCGCTCCAGCAGCAGCATGCCGACGCCCTCGGCCCACCCGGCGCCGTCGGCGTCCGCCGAGAACGCCTTGCAGCGGCCGTCGGGGGCCATGGCCCGCTGCCTGCTGAACTCGATGAAGGTGTCCAGCGTGGACATCACCACGACACCGCCCGCGAGCGCCAGCGAGCACTCCCCCTGGCGCAGCGCCTGGGCCGCCTGGTGGAGGGCGACCAGCGAGGACGAGCAGGCGGTGTCCACGGTGACCGCGGGCCCTTCGAGACCGAAGGTGTACGAGATGCGCCCGGACGCCACGCTGCTGGCGCTGCCGGTGGCCAGGTAACCCTCGAACTCCTCTGGCGCGCGGGTGAAGCGCGAGCCGTAGTCGTTGTAGCTGGCGCCGATGAAGACTCCGGCCTGGGTGCCCTTCACCGAGACGGGGTCGATCCCGGCCCGTTCGAACGCCTCCCAGCTGGTCTCCAGCAGCAGCCGCTGCTGCGGGTCGATGGCGAGCGCCTCGCGCGGTGAGATCCCGAAGAACTCGGGGTCGAAGTGGTCGGCCTGGTGGAGGAAGCCACCGCCGGTGGCGTAGAAGGTGCCCGGCTTGTCGGGGTCGGGGTCGTAGTGGCCCTCGATGTCCCAGCCGCGGTCGGTGGGGAAGTCCGAGATGGCGTCCCGGCCGTCCATCAGCAGCCGCCACAGCTCCTCGGGGGTGGTCACCCCACCCGGGAGGCGGCAGCTCATGGCCACGATGGCGATCGGGTCGTCATCGACCGCTACGGCGACGGGCACCGGGCCCGCCGGGGCGGTGGCCGCGGTTTCACCGGCGCCGCTCTCGGCGAGCAGGTAGCGGGCCAGCGCGGTGACGGTCGGGTAGTCGAAGACGAGGGTGACCGGCAGCCGCAGCCCGGTGGCCGCGTTCAGCCGGTTGCGCAGATCGACGGCGGTCAGCGAGTCGAAGCCCAGCTCGCGGAAGGCCCGCCCGGCCTCGACCGCCACGGTGTCGGCGTAGCCGAGCGCGGCGGCCACTTCGGTGCTGACGAGGTCGGCCAGCGCGTCCTCGGCCTCCTGCGGCGACAGCCCGGCCAGCCGCTGGGCCAGCGGAGTGTCGTCCTCGCCCGTGGTGGCGGCCGTCGCCTCCGCCCGCCGGGCGTCGGGGAGTTCGCCGAGCACGGCGGCCCCGTCCAGGGAGGGGGTGGCGGCGATGAGCCGGTCCCACTCGACATCGGCCACGGCCACATGGGTGTCGGCCACGTCCAGGGCACGCTGCAGGGCGGCGATCGCCAGGTCGGGCGCCATCGCGGGCATACCGGTGGCGCGCAGCCGCGCCTCGACGGCCTCGTCCACCAGCCCGCCGCCGGACCAGGCGCCCCAGGCCACGGAGGTGGCGGGGAGTCCCTGGGCGCGGCGGGCGTGTGCGAGCGCGTCGAGGAAGGCGTTGGCGGCCGCGTAGCTGCCCTGGCCGGGGCCGCCGAGCGTGCCCGCGAAGGAGGAGAAGAGCACGAAGGCGGACAGCTCGCGGTCACGGGTGAGCTCGTGCAGATGGAGCGCCGCGTCCACCTTCGGGCGCAGCACCCCGTCGGCGCGCTCGGGGGTGAGGGTGTCGAGCACCCCGTCGTCCAGGACGCCCGCGGTGTGGACGACGGCGTCGAGCGGTGCCTCGTCCGCCTCCAGCGTGGCGAGGAGGTCGGCGAGCGCGTCGCGGTCGGCCGCGTCGCACGCGGCCACGGTCACCCGGACCCCCGACTCCCTTATCTCGTCGGCGAGTTCGGCCGCTCCGGGGGCGTCGGGGCCCCGGCGGCTGGTGAGCACCAGGTGTTCGGCGCCGCCCCGGGCCAGCCAGCGCGCCACATGGGCGCCCAGGCCTCCGGTGCCGCCGGTCACCAGCACGGTGCCGCGCGGCCGCCACGGCGCGGTGGCGTCGGCCGGTGCCGCCGAGGCCCTGACCAGCCTGCGCCCGTGGACCCCGGAGGCGCGCACCGCGACCTGGTCCTCGTCGGGCAGCCGGCCCGCGAGCACACCGCACAGCCGCGCGACGGCGCGGTCGTCGAGGGTGCCGGGCAGATCCACCAGACCGCCCCGGCGCCGCGGGTACTCCACGGCCGCGATCCGGCCCAGGCCCCAGCTGAGCGCCTGCAGCGGATGGTCCAGCGCGTCCGCGCGGCCCACGGACACCGCCCCGCGCGTGGCGTACCACACCGGGACATCGGCCCCGGTGTCGCCGAGCGCCTGCAGCAGGGCGAGGTTGAAGGCCAGGCCGAGCGGCTGGGCCGTGCCCGCGCGGTACGGGTCCTCGACGAGCGCGAGGAGCGAGAGCACCGCGGTCGGTGGCGTATCCGCCGTGGCCTCGCCGAGCCTGCGGGCGAGCGCCTCGCGTACGGCGTCCGCCTCGGTCAGCTCCACCAGCCGTACCTGGGCGCCGCGTTCCCGCAGCGCCTCCGCGACGCGCGGGCCCTCCGGCGCTCCGGCGGGCGCGGCGATCAACCAGGTGGCACCGGCCGACGACCGGTCGTGGGCGGAGGTGAGCGCGTCGCCCAGGGGCTTCCAGGTGACGTGGTAGCGCCAGGAGTCGAGCACGGAGCGCTCGCGGCGCGCCCGGCGCCATGCGGCCAGTGCCGGAACCACCATGGCCAGGGACGACTCCTCGGCGTCCACCTCCAGCGCGGCGGCCAGCGCGGCCAAGTCCTCGCGCTCCACGGCGTCCCAGAAGTCCGCGTCCACCGCCTCGCCTTCGGCGGGTGCGGAGGAACCTTCGAGCCAGTAGCGCTGCCGCTGGAAGGCGTACGTGGGCAGCTCCACGACCGCGGCCCCGGCGCACACCGCCGCCCAGTCGACGGCCACGCCCCGGACGAACGCCTCGCCCAGCGAGGCCAGGAACCGCTCCGGACCGCCCTCGTCACGCCGCAGCGACCCCACGACCACGGCATCCTCGGCAGTCGCCTGAAGCGGCATCGTCAGCACCGGATGCGGCGACATCTCCAGGAACGTGCCGAACCCGGCGGCCGACAGGGCCCGCACCGCCGACTCCAGCTCCACCGTCTCCCGCAGATTGGTGTACCAGTACCCGGCGTCCAGACCCGTGGTGTCCAGGGGTGTGCCGGTGACGGTGGAGTGGAAGGTGATGTCCGAGGTGCGCGGGCGGATCGGGGCGAGCAGGTGGAGCAACTCCTCGCGGAGCGCTTCCACATGGGCCGAGTGGGACGCGTAGTCCACCGGGATCAGCTTCGCCCGTACGTCCTCGGCCTCGCACTCCGCCTGGAGTTCCCGCAGCGCCTCGGGGTCACCGGACACCACGATCGAGCCGGGGCCGTTGACCGCCGCCACGGAGATACGGCCGTCCCAGACGGTGATGCGATCCCGCACCCGATCGGCGCTCTCCGAGACGGACATCATCCCGCCACGCCCCGCCAGCCCGCGCCCGATGGCCTGCGAGCGCAGCGCCACCACCCGCGCCCCGTCCTCCAGGGACAGCGCACCCGCCACCACCGCCGCCGCGATCTCCCCCTGCGAATGCCCCACCACAGCGGCGGGAGCCACACCACACGCCCGCCACACCTCCGCCAACGACACCATCACCGCCCACAACGCCGGCTGCACCACATCCACCCGCTCCAACCCCGGCCCCTCACCCCGCAAGACACCAGTCAACGACCAGTCCACGAACCCCGACAGCGCCACCTCGCACTCCGCGATCCGCCCCGCGAACACCGGCGACGAATCCAGCAACTCCACCGCCATCCCCGCCCACTGCGACCCCTGCCCCGGGAACACGAACACCGGACGGGCGTCGGTGGCCGTCATTCCCTCGCCGCGCACCACGCGCGGGGACTCGCCGCCCGACGCCAGCGCGCCCAGTGCGTCGATCAGCTCGTCGCGGTCGCCGCCCAGGACCAGCGCTCGGTGGTCGAAGCGGCCACGGGTGGTGGCGAGCGAGTGGCCGACGTCGGCCGGGGACAGCCCGGGGCGCGCGGTCACATGCGTCAGCAGCCGCTCGGCCTGCGCCCGCAGGCCCGCCGCGCTCTTCGCCGACAGCACCCACGGCACCACTCCCCGGCCCACCGGGGCGTCCCCCTCGGCCGCGGTCTCCGAAAGCTCCTCCTCGGGCGCCTCCTCGAGGATGGTGTGCACATTGGTGCCGCTGGCCCCGAAGGCCGAGATGGCGGCCCGGCGGGGCTCCTCGCCGCGCGGCCACTCCCTGGCCTCGGTCAGCAGCTCGACCGCCCCCGCCGACCAGTCGATACGCGAGGAGCGCTCCTCGGCGTGAAGTGTCCTGGGCAGCAGACCGTGGCGCATGGCCTGCACCATCTTGATGACACCGCCGACACCGCCGGCGGCCTGCGGATGGCCGATGTTGGACTTCAGCGAGCCGATCAGCACGGGGCGGTCCGCCGCGCGGTCCTTTCCGTACGTGGCGAGCAGCGCGCCCGCCTCGATCGGGTCGCCCAGCGGGGTGCCGGTGCCATGGGCCTCGACCGCGTCGATCTGCTCCGCCGTGAGCGCGGCGTTGGCGAGCGCCTGGCGGATCACCCGCTGCTGGGAGCGGCCGTTGGGGGCGGTGAGGCCGTTGCTGGCGCCGTCCTGGTTGACGGCCGAGCCGCGCACGACGGCCAGCACTTTGTGGCCGTTGCGCCGCGCGTCCGAAAGGCGTTCCAGCAGCAGCATGCCGACGCCCTCGCCGAGGCCCATGCCATCGGCTCCCTCGGCGAACGCCTTGCAGCGGCCGTCCTGCGCCAGTCCGCGCTGCCGGGCGAAGCCGATGAGCCCCATCGGGGCGCCCATCACGGCTGCGCCGCCCGCGAGGGCGAGCGAGCAGTCGCCCTGGCGCAGCGACTGGCAGGCCAGGTGGAGGGCGACCAGCGAGGACGAGCAGGCGGTGTCGATGGTGACGGCCGGGCCCTCCAGGCCCAGGGTGTAGGCGACGCGGCCGGACATGATGCTCGCGGAGATGCCCGTGACCAGGTGGCCCTCCAGCCCCTCGGGCATATGGGGCCAGTCGGGGATGTAGCCCTGGTAGGCGGCGCCCACGAAGATGCCGGTCTTGCTGCCGCGCAGCGCCGCCGGATCGATTCCGGCGCGCTCGAACGCCTCCCAGGAGGTCTCCAGCAGCAGCCGTTGCTGCGGGTCCATCACGGTGGCCTCGCGGGGCGAGATGCCGAAGAACGCGGGGTCGAACTGGTCGGCGTCGTGGAGGAATCCGCCCTCGGTGGCGTAGACGCTGCCCTGCCGGTCGGGGTCCGGATCGTAGAGGTTCTCCAGGTCCCAGCCGCGGTTGCCGGGGAATCCGGAGATGGCGTCGCGCCCGCCGGTGACCAGCTCCCACAGGTCCTCGGGGCCGCGCACATCGCCGGGGTAGCGGCAGCTCATCGCCACGATGGCGATGGGTTCCCGGGACGCGGCGGTGAGTTGCTGATTGACCCGGCGCAGCCGTTCGGTCTCCTTCAGAGACTCCCGCAGCGCGCCAACGATCTTGTCGGTTGGGTTTGCCATTGTCAGCTCCGCAGTCGAGTCTCGTCAGAGGTCGTTCTTGTCGTAGGCCATGCGTACGAGGTCATCCACGTCCAGGTCGTCGATGGACTCGGCGGGCTCCTCGTCCGCCGGCGCGGTGGCGGGGTCGTGGGAACCGGCCAGCCGCAGCAGTTCGTCCAGCAGTCCGGATTCGCGGAGCCGGAGCAGGGGGATTGAGGTCAACGCCCTGCGGACGTCGGCCTCTTCGGGGTCGAGGGCGGTGGCGGCGGTGTCGTCGGGGAAGAGTTCGGCGCCGATGTGTCCGGCGAGCTCCTCCGCGCTCGGGTAGTCGAAGACGACGGTGACGGGGAAGCGGAGCCCGGTGGCGGTGCCCAGGCGGTTGCGCAAGTCGACGGCGCTCAGGGAGTCGAAGCCCAGCTCGCGGAAGGCGCGCGTGGCGTCGACGGCCTCGGGGCCCGGGTAGCCGAGGACGGTGGCGATCTGCGAGCGCACCAGCGACAGCACGGCCGCCTGCCGGTCCGCCGGGGCCATCTCGGCCAGCCGGTCGCGCAGCGAGGAGGACTCGCCGGTCGCGTCCGCCCGGGTGTCGGCGTCGGCGGCGAGAATCCGTGCCACGTCGGGCACCCGGCCGATGAGCGGGCTGGGCCGGGCCGAGGTGAAGACGGGGACGAACCGCTCCCAGTCCACGTCGGCGACCACCACCACGGTCTCGTCCCGCTCCATCACCTGCCAGAACGCGTCGATGGCGAGCCGGGGGGACATGAACGGGATGCCCCGGCCGCGCAGTTGCTGCTCGGCGAGATTGGCGGCCATCCCGCCCTCCTCGGGGCTCCAGATGCCCCACACCACCGAGGTGGCGGTGAGGCCGCGGGCCCGGCGGTGCTCGGCGAGCCCGTCGAGATAGGCGTTGGCGGCCGCGTACGCGCCGTGTTCGCCACTGCCCCAGACGGCCGAGATGGAGGAGAAGAGCACGAAGGAGTCGAGCGTGTCGCGGTCGAAGAGGGCGTCCAGGTTCGCCGCGCCCGCGACCTTGGCCTCCGCCGTGTCCGCGAACTCCGCAAGATCGGTGTCGGCGAGCGGTACGAGCACACCGGCACCGGCGATGTGCAGTACGGAACGGATCGGCGGGCCCTCGGCCTCCACCTGCCGTACGAGCGCCTCCAGCGCGGCGCGGTCGGCCACATCGCACGCGGCCACGGTGACCTTGGCGCCGAGCCCGGTCAGTTCGGCCTTGAGCTTGTCCGCGCCGGGCGCCTCTGGGCCACGGCGGCTCGTGAGCACGAGGTGTTCCGCACCGCTCTGGGCCAGCCGGCGGGCGATCTGGGCTCCGACGCCACCGGTGCCGCCGGTGAGCAGCACGGTGCCCTCGGGGGTCCACGCCGGGCCGCTCCCCCGGTGCTCCGCGGCCCGTACCAGCCGCCGGACGAACACCCCGGAGGGCCGCAGGGCCAGCTGGTCCTCGTCGTCGAGGCGGCCCGCGAGCGCACCGCACAGCCGGGTGGTCACCCGGCCGTCGACGGTGTCCGGCAGGTCGACCATGCCGCCCCAACGCTGGGGGTGTTCGAGGGCGGCGACCCGGCCCAGCCCCCATACGGCCGCCTGGGCGGGGCTGTCGAGGGCGTCGGTGCCGCCGACGGACACGCCGCCACGGGTGGCCAGCCACAGCGGGGCGTCCACCCCGGTGTCGCCGAGGGCCTGGACGAGGGCGAGGGTGAGTGCGAGTCCCATGGGCACGCCCGCGTGTGCGGGGTGCGGTGCGTCGGGGAGCCCGAGCAGCGAGAGCACCCCGGCCGGGGTGACCCCGGCGGTGGCCTCGGCGAGCCGCACGGCGACCGCGGCGCGGTCGGCCTCGGCCACCTCGACGGTGACGACCGTGGCGCCGTGGGTCTCCAGACCGCCGCGTACGGCGTCGCCAAGCTCGGTGCCGGGGTGTCCGGCGGGGTGTCCTGCCGGGACCGCGAGCAGCCAGGTGCCGGTCAGGGCCGCCGAGGCCGGGTCCGGCACCCGGTTCCAGGTGACGTGGTAGCGCCAGGAGTCGAGTACGGACCGCTCGCGGCGGCCGCGCCGCCAGGAGGACAGCGCCGGGAGCACGGTCCGCAGCGACGACCGCTCCTCGTCGGCGTCCACCTCCAGCGCGGCGGTCAGCGCGGCCAAGTCCTCGCGCTCCACGGCGTCCCAGAACTCGGCGTCCACCGGGTCGCCCCCGGTGGCGGCCGCCTGCGCCGCGGGCCGCTCCAGCCAGTAGCGCTGCCGCTGGAAGGCGTACGTGGGCAGTTCCACCACGGACGCTCCCAGCCCCGCGAACACCGCGGCCCAGTCGACGGCCACGCCCCGGACGAACGCCTCGCCCAGCGAGGCCAGGAACCGCTCCGGACCGCCCTCGTCACGCCGCAGCGACCCCACGACCACGGCATCCTCGGCAGCCGCCTGG
>NZ_JAAAYH010000840.1:0-1434 GCF_018035285.1 Streptomyces sp. MK37H
AGGCGCCACGACCCGCCGGACACCCCCTAGGCGACTCCCTCCGCGAACCGCTCCCGCAGCTGGTACTTCAGCACCTTCCGCAGCGTCTCGTTACGCGGCAGGGCGTCCACCACCTCGAGCCGCTCCGGCAGCTTGTGCACCGACAGCCCGGCCCCCCGCAGATACGACACGACCTGGTCGAGCGTCAGCGCCTCGGCCCCGGCCGGCTGCTCCACGACGGCGCAGACCAGCTCGCCCCGGTCCGGGTCGGGCAGGCCGATCACCGCCACATCACCCACGCCCGGGTGCTGGTACAGCAGCTGCTCGATCTCCTTGGCCGAGATGTTCTCGCCCTTGCGGATGATGATGTCCTTGACGCGGCCGGTCAGCACCAGATGGCCGCTCTCCGTAAGGTGGCCGAGATCGCCGGTAAGGAAGAAGCCGTCCGCGTCGAACGCCTTACGGGTCTCGGCCTCGTCCAGATATCCGGCGCAGACCGCCTCGCCGCGCAGCCGCACCTGACCGTCCACCACCCGGATCTCCATCTCCTTGGGCGGCCGGCCCTCGGTGGTGGCGAGGTTCTCGTCCGTGTCGTCCGGCGCCCCCATGGTGATCATGGGGACTTCGGTCATCCCATAGCCGTGGGTGAGGGTGCAGCCCAGCTCCCGTACGACCTCGTAGTAGAGCTCGGGCGGTTTGGGCGCGCCGCCGCCCGCGAGGAGCCGCAGGGTGGGGATGAGCCGGCGCGAGGGGTCCTTGCGCTGTTCGGCCAGGAACATCGAGTAGAAGGCGGTGCTGCCGCCCGCGACCGTCACCCCATGCCGCCGGTAGGCGGGCAGTGACTCCGGCAGCGAGAAGTGCTCAAGCAGCACGGCCGGGAAGCCGTAGAGCAGCAGCATCACGGTGTAGTCGGGCCCCGCGACATGGGCGTACGGGAAGGCCATGGACCCGACGTCGTCCGGGCCGAGCCGCAGTGCGTGGGCGAGGCAGGCACCGGCGGCGATGAGGCTGCGGTCGGTGTGCAGCACGCCCTTGGGGTCGGAGGTGGTGCCCGAGGTCCAGTAGATCCAGCGGACGGCCCGTCCGTCGGTGGGCGGAGGCGGCAGCCGCAGCGCCTTGGGGTCGGCCACCGGCAGCGTGTCGTACGCCTCGAAGACCATCGGCGGCTCGGGCAGTTCGGCGGCCAGGCGGCGCGCCATCGCGGTGTGGTCGAAGCCGCGCCACCGGCCGGGCACGGCGAAGAACCGTGCCCCGGACTCGCGCAGCGCGAACCGCACCTCGCGGTCGCGGTAGTACGGGATGAGCGGGGTCTGCACGGCGCCGAGGCGGGCGAGCGCCATGGTCAGCACGACCGTCTCGATCCGGGTGGGCAGCTGCCAGGCGACCCGGCTGCCGGGGCGTATTCCCAGCCGGTACAGCCCGGCGGCGGTCCGCTCGGCGCGGGTGCGCAGGGCG
>NZ_JAAAYH010000841.1:0-1429 GCF_018035285.1 Streptomyces sp. MK37H
CTCCGTAAGTTGTTAGGCGGCCCGGGAGGGCCGGGTGTGGCTGATGCTTTCTTGTCTTCAGTGGCTTCGAAGGAGTGGCCGCCCGGCTCTCCGGGGCGCCCTGGCCGCTGATTGAGATGTGCGCGCTTCGTGCGGTCGCTGTTTACGGAGATGACGGCGGGGTGTTCCTCGGGCCGACGGCACACAGTGCGGAGCGAGGAGGGGCGAGTGAGCAGGCGACGGGCTCGGGTCTGGGCCGGCATCGACGCGGGCAAGGCCCACCACTGGACGGCGGTAGTCGACGAGACCGGAGCGACCTTGTGGTCCAAGAAGGTCGACAACGATGAGTCGGCGATCCTGGCCGCGCTCAGCGAGATTCTGGAGCTGGCTGAGGAGGTCCACTGGGCGGTGGACATCACGGGGCGGTCCTCCGCGCTGCTGCTGGCGCTGCTCGCCGCCCACGGCCAGCAGGCCGTTTACGTGCCCGGCCGTACCGTCAACCGTATGGCCGGGGCTTACCGCGGAGAGGCGAAGACCGATGCCCGCGATGCCTACGTCATCGCCGAAACCGCCCGTCACCGCCGGGACTTCGCCACGATCGACGTGCCTGCTCAGCTCGCCGCCGACCTGGCCCTGCTGACCGCCCACCGTTCGGACCTGGTGGCCGACCGGGTGCGGATGATCAACCGGCTCCGTGACGTGCTGACCGGCATCTTCCCCGCGCTGGAGCGGGCCTTCGACTACAGCGCCCACAAGGGCGCGCTGGTACTGCTCACCGGATACCAGACCCCCGCCGCCATCCGTCGGCGCGGCCGGGCGAGGCTGACCGCCTGGCTCGCCAACCGCGGCGTCCGCGGCGCCGACTCTCTCGCTGCCACCGCGGTTGAGGCCGCCGGGGCCCAGCACACCGCGCTGCCCGGCGAAGACGTCGCCGCCCAGATCGTCGCCGAGCTGGCCGCGCAGATCCTGGCCCTGGACGACCGGCTCAAGCGCATCGACCAGCAGATCAGCGAGACGTTCCGCACCCATCCACAGGCCGAGATCATCGAGTCCCTGCCCGGAATGGGCCCCATCCTCGGGGCCGAGTTCGTCGTCGCCGCAGGCGACTTGGGGGCCTACGCGGACGCCGGCCACCTCGCCTCCGCGGCCGGACTCGTGCCCGTCCCACGCGACTCCGGACGCCGCACCGGCAACCTTCACCGACCCAAGCGCTACAGCCGCCGCCTGCGCCGGGTGTTCTACCTGTCCGCCCAGACCAGCATGATGCGCGAGGGCCCGAACCGGGACTTCTACCTCAAGAAACGCGGCGAAGGACGCAAGCACATCCAGGCAGTCATCGCCCTCGCCCGACGACGAGCCAGCGTGCTGTGGGCTCTCCTGCGCGACAACCGGGTATTCACCCCCGCCCCACCAGTCGCGCAGGCGGCTTGACTCAGTCATTGAAACTCCT
>NZ_JAAAYH010000842.1:0-1428 GCF_018035285.1 Streptomyces sp. MK37H
GCCCGTCCGAGGAGGGCGCATGACCACGCCTTCCCGGTGGAACGGCCCGTTCGATCCGGACTCCTCCGATCGCGGCCTCGCCTCGGACCGCGGCCTTGTCTCCGATCGTGGCCTCGCCTCGGACCGTGGCCTCGCCTCCGGTCGCGGCCCCGCCGCCCTGTCCGGGGCCGCCCGGGTGCCGGTCTCCCGGCGGCCGGACGAGGCATCCGCGCGCACCGGCGCCGGGAAGGGCCAGGGGAAGGGGCGGCGCGGGCCCGCCGATCCGGTGCGGGCGCTGATGCACCGCCACCACGACCTGTGCGCCCGCGCCGTCGATCCGTTGGAGATCGCCGCCGGGCTGGAGGCCCACGGTGTGACGGACCGCACCGCCGCGCGCTTCCGGCACCGCGATGTCTTCTCGCTCGCCGAGGAGCTGTACGCCCGGGTGCCGCGCGCCGAGGAGCCCGCGCCCCCGGCCGCCCCCGCGCCGGGGCGCGCGCTGGGCGTGCGGATGACGTTCGCGGCGCTGTGGCTGCTGCCGGGCGCCCTGTGCGTGGCGACCGCCTCTGCCGCCCTCCGCGTCGATGTCATCCGTAAGGACACCACCGTCGGCCTCGCCCTGTGCGCGGGCGGCGCCGTCCTGACGCTCATCGCCCTGTGGCTGTGTCTGCGCCGTGGCCCCCTGCGCGTCCGTGGGAGCGGGCGCGGGGGCCGTATCGCGCACGCCCTCGGTGCCGGCTGGCTGCTCGGGTACGCCGCCGCCGGGGACTGGCTGCTCACCGGGCTCCTCGACGGGCGCCGCCCTTACGACGCGGCGCCCGCGGCCGAGGCCGCCGTCCTCCTCGCGCTGGCCGCCGCGCCCGCCGCGTGGTGCGCCCGCTGGTTCGCCGTCAGGGCGCGCCGCAGGCTGGCGGTCAGCCGTGGTCTGGAGGAGTTCGCGTCGGCGGTGCGCCCGCTGTTCGCGGGCGTGGTGACGGCCTTCCTCTGCGCTCTGGCGGCCCTGGTGCTCACGGCCCGGCTCACGGTGCCCGGATCGCCTCCCGTCGCCGCGCCCCTCTCGACGGCCGAGGTCGCCGTCGTGGCGCTCTGCGGACTGCTGTTCCTCGCCCGGCTGCTCGCCGTCCACGGCTTCCGGAGGGCCGCGCTCAGCGGAATCGCCGTGGCCTGCGCGGTCCAGGCCGTGGCCCTGGCGACGGCGGCGGCCGCCCGGCTCCCGGGCGCGGCGCCGATCGGGGAGCCCGCGGCACGGCTGACCGCCGCCCAGGGTGCGGCCGCCGTCCCCGCGGCCGCCTGCGGCGCCGCCGCGCTCGCACTGCTGATCCACGCGTTCGGCGCCCTGTGCCGGGCCTCCGCCCATGGCGACCCCGGCGCGCGTACCGCCCGGGCCGCTCATGACACCCGTACGACCCGCACCGCCCCGGACCGCGCCCCATAAGGCGTCCACCGCGC
>NZ_JAAAYH010000843.1:0-1426 GCF_018035285.1 Streptomyces sp. MK37H
GTACGTGGCCGTGGCCTGGTCGAAGTACTGGTTGACCGCCCGGCGCTCATCGGACGGGCCGATGACCAGGACCACGTGGTAGCGGCCGTCGATCAGCATCGCGAGATTGCGCGCGTACACATTCCGCCCGCTGCTGTCGCGCCAGGTGAACGCGCCCTCCGCCATCGCCGTACGGCCGACGTCGATCCGCCGCAGCCCGGAGGACGAGGCCCAGGAGGAGCCGCGGAAGGCGGACAGTTCGGCCTCGCGGTCCTGCTGGTACGCCATCGGGTCGCCGCCGAACTCGGACATCTTGTCCCGCCCGGCCACGACCACCAGCTCGAAGTCGCCGCCGATGTAGCGGATCTGGCCGCGGCCGTTCTCGCCCCTGCGGGTCCAGCCCTCGTGGACGGCGACCTTGAAGCCCTTGGGGTCCTTACGGACCGCGAAGCCCTTCGCCAGCCCGGCCGGGTCGGTGGACTGCGGCTCCTGGTCGCCGGGGTCGGCCGGCTTTCCGGCCTCCCCCTCGTCGCCGTCGCCCTTGTCGCCGACGCCGTCCGCGGGGTCGTTCGGCGCCGCGCTGGGCGCACCGGCCGAGCCCGTACGCTCCTGGCCGCCGTCGTCCTTGGAGCGCGGCATGAACATCATCGCGTAGAGCACCGCGGCCGCCAGCCCCAGCAGGATCAGGAGCAGCAGCATCCGCCCCAGCCTGCGCGGCTTGCGCTGGGTGGGGGGCGCCGGAGGAGCCTGCCGGGTCTCCCGGGGCTCTCTCTTCTCGCGCTTCTCGCGCTTGTCCCGCCGGTGCCGCGCGTGACCCACCGGCGTGTCGGCCGCCGCGGCCGGGCGGCGCCCCCGGCCCCTGCGCACCAGCCAGCCCCGCCTGCGGACGATCGGCAGCCGCCGGGGGTCGGACACACCACCGGAGCCGAGCGAGGGCACCGTGACCATGCTGATGCCGACGTCCGGCTCGGGCGCCGACCGGATCAGCGACCGCAGCCAGCCGCGCAGCTCCTCGAAGTCCGGGCGCTCGGTGGGGTCCTGGCGCATCAGCGACTCGACGACGGGGCGCAGCGGACCGCACTCCTCCGCGTACGCGGGCGCCTCCCCACAGACCATCTGCACCAGCTCGGCGGCGCTTTCCTCCGGGTACGGGGCATGGCCCTGCACCGCGCGGAACAGCAGCGCGCCGAGCGCCCACAGATCGGCGGCGGGGCCGACCGGGGGCGCCAGCCGCCAGTTCTCATGGACCGGGCCCGCCTGCTCGGGCGCCCACCGTTCGGTGACGGCGCCGACCACGACGATACGGGCCTGGCGGGCGCGTTCGGCGGCGAGCGCGGTGGCGGGGCCGCCGCCGGTGGCCCCGCCGGAGTCCCAGGAGCCGCCTTCGGTGGCGGACGGGCCTTCGGAGGCCGACGGTTGGGCGTTCTCCACGGCCTCCGGCTGACCG
>NZ_JAAAYH010000844.1:0-1426 GCF_018035285.1 Streptomyces sp. MK37H
TGCTCGGGAAGGTCCAGCCGCCCCTCGGACCGGCTGCTCATCGCGTCCGCCGCCTCCTGCAGCCACTCCGGCGGAGTCAGCAGGAAGGACGTCGCGTTCAGGTCGATGCGCTGCTGCCGCCCGGTGGTGGACTCGTCGCGGGAGCCGTCGGTCGTGCCGTACCGCTCCTCGTAACGGCGGATCACCTCACCCACCGGCAGCCCCGGCCACAGCGTGGTCTCGCCGCTGTCGCGCGCGATCACCATCCGCGTGCCCTCGGCCCCGTGGCCCGAGACCGGTCCGTCCGGGCGGTCCTCGGCCCACACGACGAAGCCCAGGTCGAACTCCCGGACCCGCGCCTCGCGCTGCTGATAGGCCGGCACATCGCCGTTGATCCAGAGTTCCGCGCGCTCCTGCGCCTGTGCGAAGGTCACCATCGCGCTCACCCCTCCACCGGGACGGCGTACGCGAATCCACCGTCCACCATCAGGTTCGCCACGGTCTCGAGCTCCGGCGGATTGCCCGCCAGCCGGAGCAGGAAGGCGTCGAAGTCGTCGCCGCAGGGCAGCAGCAGCCGCTCAACCCGCTCCTGGACCGTCCAGCCGTCACGGTCCCGCGCGTCGTCATACGCACAGAACCACACCGAGCCGATCGCGTCACCCTTCACCTTGACCGCGATCACCCCGCCCTGGACGAAGCCCACGCCCAGATAGTCCTTGGTGAAGTGGTCCCGCAGACACTTGTTGATATAGACGAGGTCATTGACCGCCGCCTCGTCGCGCACCGTGAAGAAGGGCTGGTCGATCAGCAGCCCCAGCTCCGGGTCGAGCGCCGTGCCGACCGGTGCGCAGCCGCCCGCCGCCTTGAGGAAGGCGCGGTACGAATCGGGCAGCCGGTAGCCGAGGTCCTCCTCGACGCCGAGCACCTGCTCCTCGGTGACGGAGATGCCCCGCAGCGGCAGGCCCACATGCATCGGCCGGGTCTCCTGCAGCGGGCGGGTGCCCCGCTTCTCCTGGTCGACCTGCGCCGTGGCGAGCCCGCCGTGGTGCCGCAGCAGCGCCTTGACCTCGACCGGGACCAGCTCCATGCGCCGGGTGCCGACGACGTGGTGCCAGGTCCAGCCGTGCGGGGTGGCCACCGCCGACGCCCCGTTCCACAGCTCGTGACCGGCGGCGTGCAGCGCCGCGTTCGCCGAGACGTAGTCCGTCAGCCGGAGCTCGTCGACGCCGAACCCCTCCGGGGGCTCGGCGATTTCGGCGGCCGCGCGCGCATACGGCGAGAAGTCCGGAAAGCCGTTTTCGTCCACGCGGACGCCCTTGGGGTGGCGAGCGGCCCGGACGGGATCCGGGAAGTGCACGACCTGCCCGGCGTAGGCCGTGTTCGGTGGCACGGCATGCTGCCCGAGCCGACCTGTCGTCATGGCGGTTGCCCCCTGCTGATGCTGGCT
>NZ_JAAAYH010000845.1:0-1416 GCF_018035285.1 Streptomyces sp. MK37H
CCAGGGGGTGGTTCGGGTGTCTGTGCGTGTGTCTGAGTTATCGGGCCTGGGGCTGTTGACCTGGGTGTATCCACCGGGGTTGGTGGATCGGGTGGTCGCGGCTTGCGGGTGCGCGGAGCAACGCAGACGGCTGCTTCCCGCGCGGCTGGTGGTGTACTTCGTGCTGGGGATGGCGTTGTTCTCTCCGGCTCCGTATCTGGAAGTGATGCGGCATCTGGTGGAGGGGCTGCGGTGCCAGGGGCTGCTGGGCGGCTGGCATCTGCCGGCGAAGTCCTCGCTGTTCCGGGCCCGGCAGCGGCTGGGCTGTGAGCCGTTGCGGGTGCTGTTCGCCACGACCGCCAAGCCGATGGCCACCGAGGCGACCCCCGGCGCGTTCTGGCGGGGCTTGCGGCTGCTGGCGGTGGACGGGACGTGCTGGGACGTCGCGGACAGCGAAGCCAACGAGGTCGCTTTCGGACGTCCGGGCAACGGCCGCGGGCCGGGCAAGAGCGCGTTCCCGCAGGTGCGGATGGCTGCTTTGGTGGAGGTGGGCAGCCATGCGGTGCTGGACGCGGAACTCGCCGGCTGCCGTACCGGGGAAGTCACCCTGGTCGGCCGGCTGCCACGGTCACTCGGCCCGGGCCAGCTCGTCCTGGCCGACCGTGAGTTCCTCGGTGTCCCGTTGTGGCGGGCCTTCACCGCCACCGGCGCCGATCTGCTGTGGCGCGTGCCCGCCAACCGCGTCCTGCCGGTCCTCAAGCAGTTCCGGGACGGGTCATGGCTGTCACAGATCCGGGCGAGCAGCGGCCCTGCCCGGCATGAGCCGGTCACCGTCCGGGTTCTGGCCTACCAGCTCAAGGGCCAGGGCGGTGAGGGTGCCGCTGACGGCTACCGGCTGGTCACCACCCTGCTGGATGCCCGACGCCATCCGGCCCGGCAGCTGGCCGCGCTCTACCACGAACGCTGGGAGGTCGAGTCCGTCTTCGCCGAGATCAAGACCCAGCAGCGCGGCGCCCGTGTCGTACTGAGCAGCAAGACCCCTGATGGTGTCCGTCAGCAGATCTGGGCACACCTGCTGGTCCACCATGCCCTGCGTGAGCTCATGCTGAGAACGGCCGCCACCCGTGGTCTGGACCCCGATCGGGTCTCCTTCACCGAGACCCTGCGCTCTGCCCGGCGCAGCGTGACCGTTACACCGGGCAGCTTTTCCCCCTGACCTGCTGGTCAGGGCCTTGGTGATGCTCGAGCAGGACCTTTTGGAACGACTCCTGCCCGCCAGACGCCTGCGCAGCCAGCCCCGAGCCGTGAAACGCAAGATGTCCAGTTACCAGCTCAAACGGGCTGAACACCGTCTCTGGCCGCAACCGACCCGCACCGGCACGCAAGCCATCCTCATCACAAGACCCGAACCCCCAGGCCCGTAATGCAACGGCATTG
>NZ_JAAAYH010000846.1:0-1412 GCF_018035285.1 Streptomyces sp. MK37H
CACCTCGAAGAGCTCGTCCAACAGCTCGTCTGCCTGGGAGACGGTGAACGCACGGTCGAGCCAGTGCCGCAGGGTGTCGCGGTAGGTGCATTCGCTGATGCGGCGGCGTGTCTCGGACCGGACGGCGATCCCCCGATGTTCGAGGATGCGCAGGACTCCCTCGGCAAGCCCTGCCGCCTCCCCGTGGGCCTGGCCCTTGAGGAAGGTCTGCTCGATGAGGGTTCCCCGGCCGGGGAAGTAGCTACCTACTACGGCCATGGTGTCGTCAGCCGTCCTCGGTGAAGAGCTCATCGGCAGTGGAGACGGTGAAGGCGCGGTCGAACCAGCGGTCCAGAGTGCCGAGGTCGGCGCAGTGGGTGATGCGGTCGCGCGTTGCGGCCAGGGTGGGGATCCCTCGCTTCTCCAGGACGCCCAATACCCCCTGCGCTCGGCCCCGGGCTTCGCCCTCTGCCGCCCCCTCTGCTTTCCCCTCTGCCTTGCCCTCTGCCTTCCCCTTCAGGAAGGTCTCCTCGATCAGGGTGCCGCGGCCGGGGAAGTAGGTGCCCACACTCATCTCGTTCCTCCAGATGCTTTGCGCTGGGGTGCCCCCCAGGCCGATGTCCAGCAATTCCGTGTAGTAGCGGACAGAGTCCGGGTCGCCCGTTCCCATGGCGCGAGCCAGGGCCTTCAGTATGGCCGGGGCATCCTGGTGGCTGCCATGTGTCAGGGCCGAGAAGGTCGCCAGGGTCAGGTCTTGGGCGGCCTCCTCGGGGTCGAGGATCAGCGGAACGTTCCCGGGGCCCAGGACCAGTGGGTGTACGGACAGCGCCGTCCAGTCGTCCACGCCAACCCGGAAGGGGCCGGTCGCCCACCCGGCGGTTGCCTTGTCCTGGCAGACCACGAGCAGCAGAGCCGGTTTCTTGTATTTCGCCGCCAGATACGAGACGTAGTACGCCCAGTTGACTGCCTTGTCGGGGTCGCAGCGCCCTTGGGCCTCGATCGCCAGGAGGAAGTCGTCGCCGTCGAACGGCTTGACGCGCAGCACGCTGTCCACGCGACGTTCCAGCGGCCGTATCTCGGTGGCGTCCGGGGTGAGTACTTCAACCGCCGCCTTCTCGGGCGGCGACAGATCCAGGATGCGGAACACCGGAGTGAGTAACTCCGGGCGTTCTTGAAAGATGCGATGTGCGGCCTCGTGCCGCGAACTGACCATGGGTGTGAACGTAGGGTCATCGGAGCATGTGCCTGGGGCAAATGACCGGTGATCACCCGATTGAGGGAAAGGCTCGTGTGGGGTCAGGCCGCGATCTCGTAGGCGTTTTGCTGGGGGGTGAGCTCGAACCAGAGCAGCTTGCCGCTGATGCCGAAGAGGTCGTCGGCGAGGGGGTAGCCGCCCCAGTTGTCGGCGCACAGCCGGACGATGAGGAGGCCAC
>NZ_JAAAYH010000847.1:0-1411 GCF_018035285.1 Streptomyces sp. MK37H
CTAGTAGTGCTTCGTTAGGTTCTGGCTCTGGTTCTGTTTGTGGTGAGTGGTCGGCCGCAGGTGGTGCAGGTGCCGGTCCAGCACCTCAGCAGGTCCTGGAGCGCGTCCAGTACCTGGTAGAGGGTCAGGCCGGCGTGGGTGCTTTTGGGTCGAGCCGCCGCAGGGTGAGGAATGCCTGGGCGGCGGTGACAAGGGTGACGTGGTGGTGCCAGCCGCGCCAGGTGCGGCCCTCGAAGTGGTCCAGGCCCAGGCCGTGCTTGAGTTCGCGGTAGTCGTGCTCGATCCGCCAGCGCATCTTCGCCCACCGCACCAGGTCGGCGATGGGAGTGTCGGCGGGCAGGTCGGTCACCCAGTAGCCGGTTGGCTCGACCGCGTCTGCGGGCTGCTCGACCAGCAACGTCTTCACGGGCAATACCCCGTTCCACCGGCTGCGTCCGCCGGCCTGTTCCTGGGCCGCGCGGCAAGCCTCCTTGCCCGACGGCCTCACCTCAAACACGGCAAAACGCGAGGTCATCACGCCTTTGCTGCCCTGCCGCCAGACGACGTCCTCAAAGCGCGTGTCAACCTCGACGAACGTGGCCAGAGGTCGGGCCGGTTCGCGGTAGCGGGGCAGCGTCGGCGGTCCGAGACCGCCGTAAGCGGGCTGATACGGCTCGGCCGTGGCCGGGCGGGCGATCTCCTTGGGATCCACAGCCATGACGTAGGAGAAGCCGCGCTCTTCCAGGGCAAGCCGGAAGGCCACGCTGCGGCCGTAGCCGGCATCCGCCACGATCACCGGCACCTCCAGACCCTGCGCTGCCAGCCGGTCCAGCAGACCCAGGGCCAGGCGGGTCTTGGGCACATGCCCGACCTCCTCGGGCACCCCGGCCCGCTGCCGCCTCCGATCGTCGTGCGCCCATTCCCCGGGCAGGAACAGCTCCCACTCCAAAGGGCACGAGGCGGCGTCAGTGGCCGCGTGCACACTGACCGCGACCTGACAGTTCGCCCGCTTGCCCAACGCCCCGCAGTACTGCCGGGCCACTCCCACCGAAGCGGTGCCGCACTTGGGAAACGACACGTCGTCGACCACCCACACCTCGGGCTGGACCGCCTCGCACAACCGCTCGGCGATCCGCTGCCGCACCGGCGTCCACTCCCACGGCGACTGGTTCACGAACTGCTGCAGGGCCTGCATGTTCCCGTCCGGCAACCGCTCGGCCATCGGCTGGATCGACTTGCGCCGCCCCTCCAGCATTAGTCCCCGCAGATAACAGGCACCCCACCGCCGCTGATCCCGCCGCGGCAACGAGCCGAACACATCGGCAACGAACTCCGATAACTCGCCCCGGAGCCGTTCCACCTCCCCCAGCCTCATACCAGGAAGATGCCCACCACCAAGCGAGATCACCCGACGTAACGAAGCACTACTAGG
>NZ_JAAAYH010000848.1:0-1400 GCF_018035285.1 Streptomyces sp. MK37H
GTCGCCGAGCCGCCGAGCTCATGCGCGATGTCGGTCATCCCGGCCTCCCGTGGGACGGTAGCTGACGACCCATCAGATAGTGCTGGAAGCGTAAGGGCGCGTGCCTTGTCGGTCCAGGGGGTGCGGACTAGCCTGCGGAAGCCCACCTTGTCTGACGACCCATCAGAAACGGAGGTCGGCCGCTGATGGATCTCACCTACACGGAGGACGAGGAGGACTTCCGGCACCGGCTGCGCGCCTGGCTCGCCGAGGCCCTGCCCAAGCTGCCGGACCGCCCGCACCCGGCCGACTGGCCCGGCCGCCGCGCCTATGACTGCGGCTGGCAGCGCATGCTCCACGACGCGGGCTACGCCGGGCTGCACTGGCCCGAGGACGCGGGCGGCCGGGGCGCGACGCCCACCCAGCATCTGATCTTCCTGGAGGAGACCGAGCGCGCCGGTGCGCCCTATGTGGGCGCGGGGTTCGTCGGACTGCTGCACGCGGGCCCCACCATCGCCGCCGAGGGCACTCCCGAACAGCGGGCGCGCTGGCTGCCGCCGATCCTGCGTGGGGACGAGGTCTGGTGCCAGGGGTTCTCCGAACCGGACGCCGGCTCCGACCTGGCGTCGCTGCGCACCCGGGCGGTACGGGACGGCGATGCGTATGTCATCAGCGGAAGCAAGATCTGGACCTCACACGCCGAGATCGCCGACTGGTGCGAACTATTGGTGCGCACCGCGCCGGTAAACGCCGACACGCCGAAGCACCGGGGCATCACCTGGCTCGCGATGCCGATGGACGCGCCCGGGGTGACGGTGCGGCCGCTGCGGACCCTCGCTGGGACGGCGGAGTTCGCCGAGGTGTTCCTGGACGAGGTGCGGGTGCCGGTCGGCCACCGGGTCGGGGAGGAGAACGACGGCTGGCGGGTGACCATGGTGACCCTCTCCTTCGAGCGCGGTACGGCCTTCGTGGGCGAGGTGGTCGCCTGCAGGCGGGTGCTGGAGGCGCTGGCCAGGGCGGCGCAGGCCAACGGGCGCTGGGACGACGCGGTGCTGCGGCGCCGGTTGGGGCGGCTCGCGGCGGAGTGCACGGTGCTGTGGCGGCTCACCCAGTGGAACGTGAGCGAGGCGCAGCGCACCGGAGGGGTGCCGGGCGTCGGCGGCTCGGTCTTCAAACTGCGCTTCTCGCAGGTGCGGCAGGAGCTGTACGACGCGGCCGCCGAGGTGCTGGGGCCCGACGCCCTGGACGCCGGTCAGGAGTGGGTCGCCGACCGGCTCTCCTCGCTCTCGTACACCATCGCGGCGGGGACCTCGCAGATCCAGCGGAACATCGTGGCCGAGCGGATCCTCGGCCTGCCGAAGGGACGGTGAGCGGGGCGTGGACTTCCAGCTCACGGACGACCAGCGGGCGCTGCGGACGGG
>NZ_JAAAYH010000849.1:0-1399 GCF_018035285.1 Streptomyces sp. MK37H
GCGGAGCTGCCCCCCGGGGTCGGGGAGATCCCGGAGTCCATCGTGGATCCGGAGGGGCGGGGTCCGCGGGTGTGGTTCCAGCAGGTTCCGGAGTCCAAGGTCACCAAGAACCGGTTGCATCTCGATCTGAAGGTGGGCGGTGGGCGGGATGTGCCCCTCGCGGTCCGCACCGAGCGCGTCACCGCGACCGTGGACCGGCTGAAGGAGGCCGGAGCCACGGTCGTGCGGATCATGGACGAGCCGGGGATGGAGCACTACGGGGTGCTGCTCCAGGACCCGGAGGGCAATGAGTTCTGTGTCGTCTAAGCGGATCGGCGGAAGTCGGCCGCAGTTCGGACGCGCCCCGAAGTGGCGCGGGGCTGTGTCGATATGCGGCTCCGCCGCGGCTGTGTCGATATGCGGCTCCGCCGCGTGGGACCGGCCACGACGGCGTCGCAGACGATCGACGGCAGGTCGGGGCACTTCCTGCGGACCGCTTAGTTGTGTCGTCCAGTCGTGGTCGTCTAGCTGTGGGGTGACAGCACGCGGTCGAGGGGGAGGCGGACGAGGGCGCCGGAGTGGGGGTCGTCGAGCGGGGCGTTGAACTCGCGGACGCGGCGCAGTTCGGTGTCGGACAGGGCGCGGGCGTACAGGCGGAACTCATCGAGATCGCCCGTCATATAGGACCGGCTGTCCACGGCCTGGCCGAGGTGGAGGCCGAAGGGCGCGGTGCGGCTTACGGTGCCCGGGGCGTCGGGGGCGGTGACCGCGGTGCCGCCGTCCACGGTGAGGGAGAGCCGTCCGCCGCTGCGGACGAGGGCGAGGTGGTGCCACTGCCCGTCGTTGTACGCGGCGTCGGTGGACACCGAGGCGCTGGTGAAGGTGGCGAAGCCGTTGACCGTGGTCATCAGCGCCCGGATCCGGTTGCTCCCGGGCTCACCGCGCAGCCAGACCTGCGGCTGTTTGTTGCCGATCCCGCCCATCCACAGGAACGGATGCTGCCCGGAGGCGGCCGAGTAGCGGAACCACAGGCTCACGGTGAAGTCGCGGGTGCCCAGCGGCAGGGCGTTCCGGTACGGGACCTGTACGGCGTCGTCCGTGCCGTCGAAGGACAGCGCGTCACCGAAGCGGCCGTCGTCGCGCTTGGCCGCGCCGCCGAGCACGGTCGCGGACCGGGCACCGGGCGCGCGGTCGTCGGTGGTGGGGGAGGGCGGCTGGCGGGAGCCCAGCCAGTCCTCGGTGAAGCGGGCGAAGCGGATCTCGTCACGGGCGTCCACCGCACCGCCCTCGTACAGCAGCCCCACCGTGTCGCGGGAGATCGCGACCATGTCCGAGTAGCCGGACCAGTCGGTGGTGACGACCTTGCCGCGGTCCACACCGTCCCAGGTGCGGGCCTCGTCCCAGGAGGAGCGGACCATCA
>NZ_JAAAYH010000085.1:0-25623 GCF_018035285.1 Streptomyces sp. MK37H
CTGGCGTGGTCCCTCCGGGTCTGAGTGCATTCGTGGTCGCCGTCGATCCGGCCTGGTGGTACGTCCGTATGCGCTCGTCAAGCCCGTCGCGTGGCCCCTCGGCCGAACAGCTGACTCGCTTTGCCGCCCTTCGAGATTCCTGGCCAGCGGAGTCGAGCTGAACGGTGGCTGGTTGCAGACGCGTCTACCACAGGGAGCCATGCCAGGAGTTCTGAGTGGGCGACGCAGCGCGCCATCGTGAAGTCGGACTGTCATTCTCGTCGCATGCTCAGTCGCTTACGCACCTGGCGTGCGGACCGACGCAGACGGATGCGCGGCAAGGAAAGGAGATGAACAAGCTGCGCACTGCACTCGACGGGTTGGGGATCACGTGGCCGATCCCAGGTAGTCTGCGCCTGTCCGTGCGCGTCCATGCTGTTCGCTGCTTGCGGTACGCACCCGGGGATGTCCTCGGGTTGGTGCTGGTCTGGATGCGGTCAGGGATTCCTGCCGGCGTCCTGGGTCCGCTTGTATATCGTCTACTCACTACCCCTCCGTCGGATCAGTGACCGCAGGTGGCGATGAGACGGATGGTGGCGGCCGGGTGCGTTGTTCGAGATTGAATCACTGAGTCCCGGGTCTGTGAGGACCCAACGTCGGCTGAGGGCAGAGGTGCGATGCCAAGACGGCGGCGGTAAATCGGCTTGATCCGGCCCGCTGTGCACTGGCTCCGAGCCGCGCTGTCTCGACCTTCGGCGGAAGGCATCGACGCAGTGGCGGGTGATGCCAGAATCTAGTCATGACCAACGGCGGGGTCCTGGGCGATACAGGGGAGGACGACGGACTCCATCTCGAGCGCGGCGAGGAGAGGGGGCAGACGTGGGAGGATATCGGCCCTGATCACAGGCTCATGGGTCCGCCGCCAGATCTTCCTCCGCCCCTTCCGGTCACGGCACCGTTAATCCTCAATGTAGATCAGTTGTCTTGGGAGAGCCTTGAACACCTGATCGTGGCGCTGGCGCGCGAGGTTGAAGGTGCGGTCCGCGCTAGGCTGTACGGCAGAAGGGGACAGAAGCAGCATGGTGTCGATGTCGTCGGTTACTTCGCCGATGACAGCTTAACGGTGTATCAGGCTAAGCGGTGGGAGCGCTTCACAGCCGATGATCTTTCGGGCGCCGTTCGCGTGTACGCTAGCGGACTTCGCCCCTTCGATGCTGATCGCTTCGTGGTGGTCACAACCGCCTACACAGGTGACACCGCAGTGGAGAATCGTCTCCACCAACTGCGTGGAGATTACTACCCGCTAAACATCGACCTATGGGGTCGTCAACAGCTCTCGGACTTGCTCTTCCGGCATCGCGACTTGGTGACTCGCTTTTTCGGGCATGGTACGGCGGAGGTCTTCTGCGTCGGCGAGTCGGATTGCGGCGCTAGTAACAGTGGTGACGGAATAGGTTCGCCCATTCACATGTTCACTGATCCATTCGCCTTGGAAGTGCATCGAGCTATCGATGTCGATAATGCGGGTGATCGGCTACCCGTGTTGCCCCTCTACGTCAGTCGAGAGCATGACGTTCGGCTGCGTAAGATCATCGCTGGTGTGGTGGCTGGTCAGAGTGCCTTGGCTGTACTCGTTGGTGACTCGTCTACTGGAAAGACCCGTGCATGCTGGGAGGCCATCCAGGCGTTGCCCTCTGGCTGGAATCTCTGGTACCCGATCGCTCCCAGCCCGGCGGAAGCACTCGTTGACGGCATCGGATCCGTCGGGCCACGAACCGTGCTCTGGTTGGATGAGATCACGCAGTACCTCGCAACGCCTGGCCTGGGGGAGCGAGCGGCGGCTGTGCTGAGGGACCTGCTCAGCGACCCTACCCGCGGGCCGGTACTGATGCTGGGAACAGCATGGCCCAGGGATTGGGGCGTGCTCGCCGTGCCACCCGAATCAGGGGCACTCGATCGGCACAGAGAGGCTCGGGCGCTTCTGACCGGGCATAGCGTGTCCGTGCCCAGGATCTTTGACGAACTCGCCCTTCTAGAGGCGAGAAGGGTTTCCTGTGCAGATAGGCGGTTGGCCGAGGCACTGGAACGAGCCCGTGACGGACGGGTCGTTCAGCATCTGTCGGCTGCCTTTGCCCTGATGGAGCGCTATTCGACAGCCTCAGTAGCCGCTCAGGCTGTGGTTCATGCCGCGATGGATGCCCGGCGCATCGGGTGCAGCAGAGAGCTGTCCCGGACCCTGCTGGAATCGGCAGCCGTCGGTTATCTCGCGGATGACGATTGGGCTGACCTGAGTGAGGACTGGTTCGACGAAGCACTTGCCTTCCTTGCACGTCCATGTCGGGGTGCATCCAGTCCCCTCGGCTTGGTGCGCCCTCGTCCCGGTTACGCTGCCCGAAGCGAATCACATTATCGGCTGGCTGATTACCTGGACCAGCATGGGCGGTCATGTCGAGCAATCGTGCCTGCGCCGGAATCCCTATGGAGCGCGCTTCCTGCTCATGCGGAGCGGAACGACCTTGGGCAGCTCGCCTGGGAGGCTCGTAATCGTGGTCTCTTCCGTCACGCATTTCAGCTGCATCTCAGTGCTGTGGGTGCAGGAAGCGAGGACACCTTGTGGCTCGCTGGCGATCTGATGGAGAGATCCGAGCGATTTGAAGAAGCGCTGTACTGGTACCGCCGCGCAGTCGAAGTCGGGGACGGGGACGCCTACGCCAACGCGGTCGAGCTCTTTGAGATTCTCGGCCGGAAGGACGAAGTAATCACGTGGTTGAGAGAGCTGGCAGAGGCGGGTGACGTCGATGCTCTTTCCTGGGCTGTAGAGTTCATAGTTGACGCCGAAGGTGCGGATCAGGCACTTGATTGGCTGGGCCGATTTATCGAGCTCGGCCAAAACGCTGCCCTCTGTGAAGCTGCGGAGATACTCAGACAGAACGCGCGCCACGCAGAGGCGCTCGATTTCTACCAGAGGGCGGCAGCAGCGGGCGAGAAACTGGCAATTCGGCCAGCCGTCAACATGCTGCTGGAGGCCAATGGCGCGGAGACAGTTCTTGCCTGGCTTGATGATCTGGAAGATCTAGGAATAACAGACCTCCGAGTCAAGGCTGCCATACTCAATAAGGCTGAACGTACGGCTGAATCCCTAGCCTGCTACAAGCAGGCTGCCGCCGCTGGTGACGATAGCGTCTTCGGAGTTGGGTCCGAACTTGCGGTGCGTTGCGGCGGAGTCGATCAGGCCGTCGCCTGGCTGGAGCCATTCGCAACGAAGGGGCGACCTTTTGCGGCTATAGCGCTTGTCGGAGCCCTTCTAGCAGCAGGCCGTGCCGAGGATGCACTGCACTGGTGTCGGGAACCTGGTCGACGCGTAGACCTCTTTGTTCTCCAAACGCTCACCGATCTCCTCACGGAATCAGGGCGAGCGGATGAGGCGCTCACATGGTTGATCTCGTTGGCTGAGCAGGGAAATGTCTTTGCTCTCTGGCGTATGGCAGGGCTTTCCGTGGAGATTGGCCTGACCTGCGAGGCGTTGAACCGAGCAAAGGACTTCGTCAGGAAGGGGCACACATCGGCGCTCCATCTTACTGCGTTTCTCACTGCGCAGGCAGGACGAGGTGAAGAAGCAATCTCTTGGTACCGCAAGGCAATCTTGGCCGGAGAATCGTTTGGCATTGCCGAGATGGTGGATCTGCTTGAGGAAATGGGGCGCGATGATGAAGCTGAGCGTATGCGCAGGTACGGGCTGGAACCGAGTGGGCAGATTGCGAGTGGCTTTGCTGGATAGGCCGGCGCGATAGCGAAACTTCACCTTAGGCCTGACGTGTCATCCGTGCTGTGGCTTCTTGGTCAGCCGCTCCAATGGCCGCGTCAACCAGTGCAGCAGGTTGGGTCCGCCGTCAGGGTGGGAGGATCTGGTGAGCGTGTCCGGGCGGTACTGGCATGGTTGGTCATTGAGGGGGCAGCTGTCTCGGTAGGCTTTGTGGTATGTCTGATGCCTCAGTTCGCGTTCGTTTCGCCCCGTCTCCTACCGGTATGTTCCATGTAGGGGGTGCCCGGTCCGCGCTCTACAACTGGGCGGTGGCGCGACAGTCCGGTGGGCGCTTCGTGCTGCGGATCGAGGACACGGACGCGGCGCGGAATCAGGCCGAGTGGGTTCAGGGGATCATCAGCGCGCTGGCGGCGATTGGGATCAACGAGTCGGATCCGGCGTTCGAGGGGCCGTACTTCCAGTCGCAGAACGCTGACCGGCATCGTGAGGCCGCTGAGCAACTGTACGCGGCGGGGAAGGCGTACTACTGCGACTGCTCGCGGGAGCAGCTGAAGGAGCGGACGGGGTCCGAGCACCTGGGGTACGACGGGTTCTGCCGGGACCGGGGGCTGGCGTACGAGGTGGGGCGGGCGTTGCGGTTCCGGACGCCGGATGAGGGGGAGACCGTGGTGGTCGACCTGGTCCGGGGGAAGCCGGCGTTTCCGAACAGTGCGATCGAGGACTTCGTGATCGCTCGTGGGGACGGCTCGCCGGTGTTCCTGATCGCCAATGTGGTTGATGACTTGGATGAGGGGATCACGCAGGTCATCCGGGGCGAGGAGCACCTGTCGAACACGCCGAAGCAGCAGCTGCTGTGGGAGGCACTGGGGGCCAAGGCTCCGGTCTGGGCGCATCTGCCGGTGATCGTGAACGAGAAGCGGCAGAAGCTGTCCAAGCGCCGTGACAAGGTGGCGCTGGAAGATTACCTGGCCGAGGGCTATCTGCCCGAGGCGATGACGAACTACCTGATGTTGTTGGGCTGGGGTCCTGGCGAGGACCGCGAGATCCGGCCGTACGAGGAGCTGGAGCGACTGTTCCGCATCGAGGATGTGGGCGCCTCTCCGGCGTTCTTCGATGTGAAGAAGCTCTCCGCGTTCAACGGTGAGTACATCCGCGGGCTTGCCCCGGAGGTTTTCGTCGCCGCGTGTGCCCCGTGGCTCAAGGCTCCGTACGCGCCGTGGGCGGAGGAGGCGTACGACCAGGCGGTGTTCGAGGCGATGGCGCCGTTGGCGCAGACTCGGCTCTCGGTGCTGTCGGAGATCACCAAGTACGTCGACTTCCTGTTCCTGGACGAGCCGGTGGACGACGAAGCGTCGTGGAACAAGGCGATGAAGCCGGGGGCCGCGGAGCTGCTGCGGGATGCTCGGGCCGAGCTGGCTGCTGCGGCCTGGGAGGCTGAGCCGTTGAAGGCCACGCTGGAGGCTGTGGCCACCCGGCACGGACTGAAGCTGGGCAAGGCCCAGGCTCCGGTCCGTGTCGCGGTGATGGGGCGCACGCTGGGGCTGCCGCTGTTCGAGTCGCTGGAGGTGCTCGGCCGGGAGCGAGTGCTGGCCCGGCTGGACGCGGTTCAGGAGCGCTTGACCGCGTAGGAGTAGATCAGGCTGCGGCCTGGCGCAGCACGCGGTTCCAGGCGTCGGCGAAGTAGTTCTGGTCGAAGCGGGCGAGGGCTTCGTAGGAGGCTTTCGTCTCCGCTTCAGGTGCGGCGGCCCGCTCGTAGATCTGCTCACGAAGGCGGCCGAAGTCGGGTGCCGGCTGTTCGGTGAGATGGGCCAGGTCGCCGAGGCCGGCGATCGGACGGACCAGGCTCGGCAGACCCAGGAGCAGCGCTTCGGCCGCGCAGCGGCTCCACCCCTCCTGCATCTGCGGAGCGAATACGCCGACATCACACGCTCTGAGCAGCCGGAGGTAGGGAGCGCGAGGCAGATCGTAGTGGGCGGTGGCGGCGCCGATGGTGTTACTGCCGGTGGTGATCACTTGGAGCCTGGGGTCGTTTTGGAGGGCCGCGGTGACGGTTTCGGTGCCCTTCCAATGCACGGCCTTTCCGGCGTAGACAGCGATGGTGTCGGGAGCGAGGCCGAATTCGGTACGGCAGGTATGGCGGTCGAGGGCGCGGGCGTTGTCGATCTCTGGCAGGTCAAATGCGTTGTAGATGACCTGGACGCCGGACACGCCGCGGTCGCGCAGGAACTCTGCCCAGTACGGAGAGACGCAGACTACTGCGGCGCATTGAGGGAGGACCGCGAACAGTCTTTGCCACAGCATCGCTTCGACCGGTGCCGAGTCGTGCTGGAGCGGTTCGTAGTGGTGGAAGACGAAGATGGAGCGTGCGCGCATCTGCGGGGTGAAGAGCAGGAGGCTGAGGTCGTCCCAGAGGAACAGGCCGGGGTTGTGACTCAGGGCGCGGATGGTGGGCGCGAGGCGCGCGAGGTGTCGGAGCTTGCGCCAGCGGCGTATGGGATAGGTGCGCTTGTAATCGGGGACGGTGCGCCACTCCACGTAGTCGGCCGTAACGTCGTGGAGCATACGCAGGTAAGCACGGCCGCCCGTTCGACCGACCGGGTTCAGGGAGTGGGCGACTATCTTCATGTGCCGGCCTTGCCAGCGCGGTGTTGGTAGCGCTCGTATTCCGCCTGTAGCAGTGAGCAGGCCGCGTTCAGCTGGGCGCTGATGGGACGGGCGGATTCGGCGAGCGGCAGGTAGAACTCAATCAGCGCGGTGATGAAGCGCTCGCGACGGTCGGCGTTGGGGGAGTTTCGAAGGTCGCGGAGGTTGTGGATTCGGTCGGCGAGGCGTACGAGCAGGGGCTCGGGAGCGAGCCTGGATGTCTTCGCCCGCCAGGCTGCTTTATCGCCCAGCTGCTTGGTGCGCTGCTCAAGGCGGTGATCCGGGGTCATGGCCTGGAGGATGGTGACGAAGTCTGCGCCCAGACGCGTCGTCAGCAGTGGGGCAGCCGATGGGGAGACCTCCAGAGCGTCGTGGAGTAGGCCGAGGAGGAGAGTGTTCGGCGCGGTGACCGCGAGCTCTGCCCGGAGGATGCTGACCACGGCGAGCGGGTGGTCGATGTAGGGGGTGCCTTGGTCGCGGGCATGGTCGGCGTAGGCGGTGAGTGCCAGGGCAGCGGCCTCTTTGGCCCGGGAACGGTCCGCTTCGGGCCACGTCGAAGCGTCGAGGACGTGGAGGACGGCAGTGGTTTCAGCGGGGTACATGGGGTCGGGGGTCACCTCTCGGTTATGGCTATCCGCCGGGCGTCGCCGGGGAAGGGGACGCGGTCGGCGAGCAGAAGCGTGTCGTTGACGGCGAGGGCGTCCAGACCGAGTTCCGCTGTGGCCTGGACTGCTTGTTCGGCGGTCCGAAGGATCGGAGTGCCCTTGCGGTTGAGCGAGGTGTTCAGCAGGAGGGGGAGGCCGGTGCGGCGGTGGAACTCCTCCAGCAGGGGGCGGAGGCCGCTGTGGTCGTTGGCGACGGTTTGCAGGCGAGCGGTGCCATCACGGTGGACGACCGCGGCGATGCGATCGGCGCGGCAGTGACGGACCTGGGCGACGCGGTTCATGAACGGATCGCCCGGAGTCATGAACCAGTCGGACACGTGCTCGGTGAGGATGGCGGGCGCGAAGGGCCGGTACGAGGCTCGTTGCTTGATCGCGTTGAGACGGTCGCGGGTGTCCCAGCGGTCGGGATGAGCGAGGATCGAGCGGTGGCCGAGGGCGCGAGGGCCGAATTCCAGTGGTCCCTGAGCCCATCCGACGATGTGGTGGTCGGCGAGCAGGGCCGCCACGACGGGCACGAGCTGATCGCCGAGTCTGGGCAGGGCCCGGTACCCGGCGGGTGGGGTGAAGGCCGAGCTGGGATCGGGTTCTGGGCCCCAGGCAGCGTCGGTCGGGACCGGGAGGCGGGGCTGGCCGAGCTGGTAGTGCCAGGCGTAGAGCGCTGCGCCGAGGGCCGTGCCGGCGTCGTGCGGCGCGGGGGCGACGAAGAGGTTGTCAAAGCCCGCGTCGGTTGCGAGGTGGCCATTGAGGTGGGAGTTCAAAGCGCAGCCGCCAGAGAAGACCAGCGTGTTGGCGTTGGTGAGTTGTTGCAGATGACAGGCGACATGAGTGACTGTTTGGGCGAAGGCTTCCTGGACGGCGGCGGCCAGGTCGGCGCGGTCGGTCAGAGAGGCTGCCTCTGCGCTGTCGGGAGTCCAGGCACGTCGCCCGAGGATCAGCGGAGTTTCGGTGTCTGCGGAACCCCAAGGGTGAGCGATACGGACGTCAGCGTCCGCGCCGAGGTGGATCAGAGCGCGTAACGCATCGCGATAGCGGTTGGGGTCGCCAAGGGCGGCGAGGGCCATCATGCTGCCTTCGGGCTCGTCGCCGGGCGGGATCAGGCGTAGTGCGAGATTGCGGTAGAAGTGGCCAAGGGATGAGTGGACACGGCGGGGTCCCGTAGCGTCCGGGACGACGATCGGCATGGCTTGGTGGATCCGGTCGATCCGCTCCGGGCGCAGGTCGTAGCCGGTGATGCGTTCCCGGCCAGGTCCGAAGTCAGTCCCGAGCGAGGACCCTCCGGCGTCGATGACTAGTCCTGCTGCATGGTCGATGCCGGAGAGCAGATACCCGGCCATGACGTGAGCGGTGTGGTGGGAGATCAGGCGCAGGCGTTCGCCGAGTGGGAAGGGCAGCAGGGCCGCGAGCTCGTCGCGTTCCTCGGCCAGCCACCATCCAGCAGCGGGGGTAGGGCGCATGGAGGGGGCCCACACGGCGTCGATGTCCTCCGGGCCGATGCCTGCGGCGTCCAGACACCAGGCGAGGGCATGGGTGGGTGCCGTGAGAGTCGCTTTGCGATTGTGCGGCTGGCGGTGATGCTTGATGCCGCTCCAGCGTTCTTCCTCGGCGGCGTACAGGTGGCCGTCGACGATGAGGGCGGCGGAGGTGTCATGGTGGAAGTTCAGGCCGAGGACGGCGGGCATGGTCTGGTGCCTCCGGTCAAGTCGCGGTGAGGGGCACGGGCAGCGGGGCCGGGATGACGGGAGCGCCGGAGTCGGTGTACTCGTGGCACTTGCCGCAGAAGCGGTAGTGGTGTCGGCGCGGTGCGAAGACCTTGGCCGCGAAGTCGTCGTCCCAGACACTGAACTCGCTGTCGTCCTTGGCCATGGCGTTGAAGCAGCGGTAGCAGGACCCGTCGACTTCGATCATCAGGTGTTGGTCGAGGTAGCGGGCACACAGACCACCGAGAGCGTTGGTCGGCTGCCCGACGTCGATGTGGTGGACGTGGTTGGTGACGTGGATCGCCCCGTGCGCACTGCACAGTTCGGCGAGCCCTGTGAGGCGGTCCGGGCTGATGCCTTCGAGGACGCTGTTGATCACCACGGTCTTGCCGGCAGCGCGGAGGGCCGGGACGACGGTATGGACCTCTTCATAGTTGCCGTGCTCGTCATCACAACCGATCAGAACCTGGTCGTAGGAAGCCAGCGTGGCGTCCATCAGGGGCTTGTTGCGCGCCAGGGTGATGGCGTTGGTGCCGAGCACCATGACCTTGTCCGGGAGGCGCATGCGGGCGAGGCTGCTGAGGGTGGGGAAGTCGCGGTGGACGGTCGGCTCGCCGCCGTTGATGTGCAGCTGCCGGAAGGGGATGCTCTGCAGGCGGTCCAGAATGGTGGAGAACGTCTCCGGCGGCATGTTCTCGCCTTGCGCGCCGTTGGCGAATATGCAGAAGTCGCAGGAGCGGTTGCACTTTGTCGTGATCTTGATTTTGGCGGTCTTCAGGACCTGTTCGCGGACAGCTCCGGTCGGCATGGGATCGGCTCCTTGAGATACGAGGGCCACTTATGTGCTGTGCAGGGTGAGGAAGTCCTTGACCAGGGCGCGTTCGCGGTCCCAGTCGGTGAGGGCGTCGCGCAAGACGGCGGGAGTAGTGGGGCTGGTGGGCAGCAGGCGGACCATGCGGGCGGCCAGGCGCTGTTCGGGAGTGATCTCTTCGGCGGCAATCGAGCGCAGAATCTCGGCGGCAGCCCGAAGCTCTTTGGCCTCGCGGGCGATGAGGTAGCCAGTCGCGACGTCGGGAGGCGGGTCCAGGTAGTAGAGCCACCTGGCGACGCGGACGCGGAGCATGGCGGCCGTCATCGTCCAGGCCACGGTCCGTGAGTCCTCAGCATCAGCGAGTTCCTCGCTTGCCCCGGGGGTGGGAACCTGGCGCATGGCGGCGTTCACCGCGCGGTCGGCGGCTCGCAGCATGTCCCGTATGGCCGGTGCTCGGCCCGCCGCCCCGGCCTGGTCGACGTGCACGTAGTGGAGGAACCTCTCCGCGTATCGCTCCAGACCGGACGGGCGCCACTGCCGGAGAGCGGCGGACTTCCCGGGACAGCGGGTACGGGTGGCCAGTGCTGCCGCGGCGAACCAGCAGGGCGCGAGGTAGTGCCAGGCGATGCAATGTCGGCGGTAACCAGGCAAGTCCGCCGTGACGTTGTCGGTGCTGTCGGCAGACAGCTGGTAGCGCCCGTCGAGCCGTGCGTCCAGGATCGCGCGGTAGAAGCGCTCGTCCGTGCGGCTCCACGGGGCCATCTGAGCGTGGGACTTCCAGCGCTGGAGGGTCGGAGCGTGACCGTGGATCAACGTCCAGGTCGCCAGCTCCGGCGGGGAAACGCGGCGTCGGTGGACCTCGGAGAGGGTGAAGGCGAAGCCGGGTGGATGTTCCAGCAACCGTCGGTTGCTGGGTGAGCGGTTGACGGCCGCGCTGTGGGCGGCAGCGAGACGGTGGTTCCACTCCAGCCAGTCGGCAGGAGGGTCGTCCAGCAGGACCCTTATGTCGAGGTCGGAGTGCGGTGCGAGCAAGTCGGATCGCTGCCACTTGTGGGTGAGCATCGCCGTCTGGATGCCGTGATGGGTCAGGTCACGCGTGTACAGGGCGCCGAGGTCGTCGTACAGCGGCATCGATGCCGTAGGTGCGGCCGTCACCGTTCCTCCCGAGGCCGCGGTGGACGGGCGGCGCAGGAGGTGGACGTATTGGCGTCGATCAGGGGCAACACGGGAAGGACGGGGGCGCCCTCGGGGCGCTCCATGCGATCCCAGCGCAGGTCGTAGTGGACGTAGTGAAAGCCCTGCCACGCCTCGTTGCTGTTGCGTTCCAGCATGGCGCGGAATAGGTGGCCGAAGGTGTCGGAGAGGGTGCCGTCGGCGAGGTGGGGCTTCAAGGGGATGTCACGGTTGTGCAGGATGCACGGGCGGGCCAGGCCGGAAGGCGTGATCTTGATGCGGTTGGCATCAGAACACGTCGCACAGCTGGAGTTGGAGATGAAGCCGATGGATCCGGCCCAGCCCATGGGCTGGAGGTACCGTCCCGGGCTGCGGACGCCGAGGTCGCCCCGGGAGACTTCTCCGGCATCGGCGAACCATTTGGCGAGGTGCCCGCGGGCCTCGGCCTCGGAGACGAATTCTGTGTCGAATAGCGCCTGAGCGGGGCCGATGTTCTGGAGCTCGATGAGCCGGACCGCGATGGGCAGGGACTTGGCGAGTTCGGCGACTTCGAAGGCGTCGTTCAGGTAGGTGCGCTGGAGTACACAGTTGATTTTCACCTTCAGGCCGAGTGCAAGGGCCTTGTCGATGGTGGTTCGGGCCTGACGGGGATCTCCCCCGCCCATGATCGTGGCCGAGTGGCCGGGATCGAGACTGTGCAGGCTGACATTCAGATAGGTCAGACCGGCCTGCTGAAACCGATCGATGCTGAGCCCCTTGCGGAGGTTGCCGTGGCTGGTCATGCCGATCGAGGCATCTGGGCCGAGGCCGTCAACGAGGGCGCCGATGACGTCCAGGATGTCGGCGCGTAGGGTCGGCTCGCCGCCGGAGCAGTGGGCCTTCTTGACCTGCCAGGCACCGGCCTCCCGGGCGATGGCGGCGTAATCGGCGACGTTGAGCGGCCGGTCCTTGTGGCCGTAGTCCGGCATACAGCGTGGCTTGCAGAAGACGCAGTCCAGGTTGCACAGCGAGTTGAGAGTGAAGGCGAGGTAGGGGTGGTTGCGGCCGGTGGCAGCGAAGGCTGCGAGCAGGTCGCGGTGGCCGACGGTGAGCATCGGGTTCAGCCTCCTTTGGCGGATGTGGGCGTGGTCGGTGCCGTGACCACCCCGTTCAGCGGTGCTTCGGCGAGGTAGCGGCGAAGGTTGTCGGCGAAGAAGGCCACCGCGTCGTCCATGTAGGTGCGCGAGAAGGTGGCGCTCTTCGGACTGAGTACGACACGTGGATGCCACCTCAGCGGATGGCCCATCGGCAGCGGGCGGGGGTCGGTCACGTCCAATGCGGCGCCCCGGAGCCGTCCGGTGTCCAGAGCCTCAATCAGCGCGGTCTGGTCGACGGTGGAGGCCCGGCCGAGGTTGACGAAGAGCGACCCGGGCTTGAAGCCGGCGAAGACTTCGCGGTCGAAGAAGCGACGGGTGGCGTCGGTGGCAGGCAGGAGGTCGACGACCACGTCCGCGCAGCCGACCGCTTGCAGAATGTCGTCCGTACACATCCACGTGATGCCGTCGGGGTCGGTGACGGGCGGCTTGCGGCGTACGCCGATCACCTGCATGCCGAAGGTCCTGGCAAGGTGGCTGAGACGTGTGCCGATGCTGCCGCACCCGACGATGGCCATAGTGGCGCCGGCCAGGTCGAAGAACTCCTCGGCGAGATCGTCCTTCCACCACTGTTGGGTCCGCTGGAGGCGGCTGCTGGCGAACAGGCCACGGGAGAAGCCGAGAATCAGGCCCATGGCATGCTCGGCCATCGGACGACCGTGAAACCCATAAGAGCGGGTCACGGTGACGCCCGCCACCTGTGCCCCAGCTATGGGGAGGTGGTCGGTACCTGCTGCCGGGGAGGCAATCCACGCCAGGCTTGATGACAGGCGGAACCACTCGGGTTGAAAGCACCAGCCGAAGTACACCTGCGCGTGTGGCAAATACTCGGTGATCGTGTCGTCCGTAGCGATACGGAAGTGGACGGAGGGGAACGCCGCGCGCAGGTTTTTCATGTGCTCGTCGGACAGGCGCCAGAAAGCATGCGGAGATTCCAGGCACACGAGTACCACAAGGTTGTTCACCGGGCCTCCGCCATGGACCAAGGCGCGCACCGGGCAAGCGCGGCGTGGATGGTGGTGACGTAGTCGTGCCGACTGGCCACGAGCGCGCCCCCCGCACTGGCGAGCTGTTCTCGCTCGCGCGGTGTCACGGTCAGTGCCCGTTGAATCGCGGTCGCCAACGACTCGGGGTCGCCCGGGCGGGCAGTGAAACCGGTGACGCCGTCGAGGACGGTCTGTGCCAAGCCTCCGGCGCGTGTGGCGACCACCGGTCCGGCCTGCGCGGCGAAGGCTTCCAGCGGGATCCGGCCGAACGGCTCCACACGGGAAGGAACGATCACCGCACGCAGCGCCGGGTTGCGCAGCCAGCCGCGTACGGCGGGACTGAAAGAGGTGATCAGTGTCGCGTTCAGCCGATACTCACGAATAAGCCCGTCCAGGAGAGCCAGGTAGTGGTCCCGATTCGGTGTGGTGCTAGCCGCGACCAGGACCAGATGCGGGAGCCGGACAGGCCGCTGCCGTAGCAACGCCAGGGCGTGCAGCAGGCCCTCGAAACCCTTCTCCGGTACCGCACGGCCCATCGCCAGAAGGAATCCGGCCCGAGCCCGAGTGGGTAGCGGGAGCTCCGGCTCGGCATCGTCGTCGTGTGGCACCAGTCCGTTGGGCAGGTCGAGCAGTAGATGCGTCAGGACTGCGGTGGAGCGAGGAACAAGCAGTAGATCCACACTCTCGGGTACGTATGGGCCAAGTCCCAGGAAGGGAACGTCAAGGCCGATCAGGAGGCAACGACCGGAACGGGCGGCGACGCGGGCTGCTTCCGCACCAACACGACCGCAGAGTGTCTCGCGCTCGCGTACGGAGTCCACGAACGTCTCGTCCTGGCCGACCGGAATGACTTCTGCCTCAGCCGACCGCAGCAATGGCCATAGATGGGCGGCCCACTGCTCGTCATAACCAGGTTGGTCGGCTGAGACATAGGTCGGCAGCACCACGAGCCGACCGGGTGGAAGCAGCCTTGTGAGTGCCAGGAGGAAAGCACGATTGCTGAAGCCCGTACCGGAGGTGGCACCGTAAAAGCCTTCGTGCAGGGCGACGACCACGCGTGGAGGCATGAACGTCTCAGAGGTTGTGGACCGAGTGTTCATCCGCACTTCATCAACTTGGCGGGAGCTTTCTGTGGTCACTGTCAGGCCCTTCCACTGATCGCAGTTGCGTGGGCTTGGCCGCTGTCGTAATTCGTGCGCAGAAGACACCAGGCCCGTGAGGCGTTGGCGCCGAGGTCCAGGGACCAGGCCGCAGCGAGGGCCTCGACGAGGAACAGGCCACGACCGTGCTCCGCGTAGTTCGCGGGCAAAGGGGCGTGAGAGCGATGCTCCGGTGGGCGGGCCTGGCCACGTCCGCCATCGGTGACGGTGATCTCCACGTCGAGTCCGCCCTGCGGAGGGGCCACCCAGTCGACGGTGAGCACGACAGGCGGGCTGCCTGACTGCAACGCATTGGTGGCCAGCTCCGAGCAGATCAGCCGAGCTTCATCGATCAGTTCACGCGGTTCGCATCCGACCAGCGCGGCAGCCACCGCTATGCGAGCGGCGTCGGCCGCCAGCGGGCTGAACGGCAGATCCATGACCAGACAGCCCGCGGGCTGCCAGGTGCTTGAGCGGCGCTCAATCGTCGGACATTGCCCATCGGCGAATGCCTGGCACGACCGGGCTCCGGAGATGCGGGTGCTGATGTCCAAGACCCCGGCCCCCTTCTCGATCAGTCTTGATGAATGAGTGGTGAGGTGATGTCTCCTGCGGATTCCAGGACAGCCGACAGGGGAGGGGCGGCAGGAGCTGATCGAGCGGTCAACTCGGTCAACTTGGTGGGAGGCCCGATTGCGAATCGTGGTCGGGGCATCACCATGGGAGGGCTCAGACGTGGAATCCGTGGGGAACCGTGAGGTGATGGGCGTGCGCTCGGGAAAGCCGAACACAGTGCTTGCCGCGTGCCTTGACGAGCTGGGCTGGAGTCCGAAGGTGCTCGCCCGCAAACTCAACCGGGTATTCGGCGTCGGCACAGTGGCCGAGTCGGCCCCGTACCACTGGCGAGACACTGGCGCTCTGCCCCGCTCGCCCCTGCCCGCCATGGCGGCTTACGTGCTATCCCAGGAACTGGGCCGGACCGTATCGGTGGCCGAGCTCTGGCAGGGCCGGGCTGGTGACTCCCCGATGCTTGTCCCGGCCGATACGGATCTCGTGCGCCCCTGGACCGTTCAGGGCCTCGGACAGATCGTGGAGGACTGGGTGCTGGGAGGACTTGTCGACCGGCGGCGCTTCCTGGCGATCTCGGGTTCTGGGCTGACAGCCGTCGTGGCGCAGTACCTCGACGGAACGGCCGGACGCGGGACGTACACACCACGTATCCCGACAGGGTCGGGAGCGGACCCGCTCGTGGACCAGGTGGAGCAGAACCTGCCCCTGCTCCAGTTACTCGACGACGAACACGGTGGTGCCCGCCATCTGCCCTACGTCGGAGCGCAGTTCCGAGCTGTCGGCTTGCTCATCCACGAAGGCGGCCACCCCACAGACGCCGCCACCCGCCTGGTCCGGGCGCTCGCCGAGATCGGTCAGCTCGCCGGGTGGATGGCCTTTGACGCCGCTGACCACGGCATGGCCCAGCGATACTTCGTCACCGCCTTACGCGCCGCCCACCAGGTCAACGACCTGCCATTGTGTGCGCATATCCTCGCTGACCTGTCCTTCCAGGCAGCCAGTCGAGGTCACCCCGCGGACGCCATCGTCCTCGGTGAAGCCGCCCGCCGGGCTGGCGACGCGGCCCCCATCGCCGTGCGGGCCTCGGTCCTGTCTCGTTTGGCCTACGCCTACGCGACCGCCGGCCGTACCACCGACTTCGCCCGCACACGTGGGGCGGCCCGGGAACTGATCGAGCGGCGCGGCACCGGAGAGGAGCCGCGGTGGATGTATTTCCTCACCGACAACCACCTCGACTGCCAGGCCGGATACGCCCTCATTCAACTGGGCTGCGGGCAACAGCGCGACGGCGGCAGCAAACTTGGCAGGGGCCATATCGCACGGGGCACTGCACTGCTGGAATCCGGTGCGCATAACGCGAGCCGCAGCGATTCGGGGCATCAACGCCGTGCTCTGTTCGAAGGTGCCTGGCTCGCCCTCGGACACACCGCGCGGGGAGAGCTTGAGCTGGCCTGCGAGGTCGGTCAGACCGCTGCCGGACGGCTGGAGACGGTCCAGTCCCCGCGCAGCACTGCCTTGCTGCGCCAGCTTGCCGTTGCTCTCCGGCGTCGCCAGCGCAACTCCTACGTCAGCGGTTTTCTGCCCAGCCTCGAACAGGCTCTCGCTCAGCATGGCGCCGCTCAGCGGCCTCCCCGTTAGAGTCGGGGCCATGAGCGGAAGCGAGCGCGTCGTCGTCGTTGGGGCCGGTGTATCGGGTCTCACCACCGCCGTCGTCCTGGCTGAGGCTGGGGTGCGGGTGCATGTAATCGCCGATGAGCTGCCGGGCCTGACGTCGCTGGCCGCCGGGGCGATGTGGGGGCCGTATCTCGTCGAGCCGAAGGACAAGGTCGATCAGTGGAGTCAGCACTCCCTGGAGGTCTTCCGAGCCCTGGCCGGTGAGTCGGCCCCAGGGGTCCGGCTCACCAGCGGCATCGAGGCTTCCCGTACTGCGGAGAGCCCTCCGGACTGGGCCACGACGCTGCCTGGCTTCCGCCCGGCCGAGCCTGCTGAGCTTCCGGCCGGGTTCTCTTCCGGTTACCGGTTTACCGTCCCTCTGATCGACATGCCGGTTTACCTCGATTGCTTGCAGCGCCGCTTGAGGGAAGCAGGCGGGACGATTGAGCAGCGTCGGCTGTCTTCCTTCGCCGATGCCGGGCCAGCTTCAGCGATGGTGAACTGCACAGGACTGGGTGCAGGCGTTGTGATTCCTGATCCGGATGTGCGGCCGATCCGCGGACAGCATGTCATTGTCGCTAACCCAGGTCTGACGGAGTTCTTCTCGGAAGATACCGGCCTGTCTCCTGATCTGCTGTGCATCTACCCGCACGGCAATACCGTTGTGCTTGGCGGCACCGCCATCGATGGTGACGGCACCTTGGACGCGGACGAGAAGGCGGCGGCTGGCATTCTTTCTCGGTGCGCGGAGGTCGAGCCGCGGCTCGCCAACGCTGAGGTACTGGGGCACCGTGTCGGTGCCCGACCGACTCGTGACCCTGTGAGGGTAGAGGTGGACCGGCTCCCGGACGGAACGCCGCTGGTGCACAACTATGGTCATGGCGGGGCCGGCGTCACCTTGTCTTGGGGATGTGCCGTCGAGGTGCGGCGGCTGCTCGTCGTGGAAGGCTGAGCGCTCCTCTTACTCGTGGCCCATGAGTAATTGAGGGTCGCCATTACGTAAAGTGATCGCCCACGGGGCTTCCAATTCCCCTACCAACCTGCCTACCAATCCCTCCCCCTGCTAGAACGGTAGCCCCGCCGCGTCGACTTGGCGTTGGTGAGCGTAGCTGCGACACCTTCCTGAGGTACCCGCGACTCTTATTCTCAGAGATTACTGAATCGCACCAGACCGCCCCTAAGGTAACTGAACGGGATCGCGATGTGGCCAGTCTCTGTTAGCTAACCGCAACCATCAGTGGTGACCAAATCAGGCCCGCGTAAAGGTCTTTTGGGATGAGAGGGAGAACTACGCGTCGGTTGCACAGGATGGAGATGCGCTGTGGATGGTGCGGATCGCAGCTCAGTAGACGGCAGCGGGGAGCCGCGTGGCGAAGACGCGCATTGCCAGGATCATCAACGCTTCGCCCAGAGGCATCCCGAGTGGCTTCGGTCGGAGTACTCTGAAACGGACGTGGGCGGCTGTGGGCGTGCCGGAACGGCCCACGTGAGGTACGTCGGCGGTGCTGAGGGTGCACGCTTGCGCGGCGAGCTGGCCGTTGTGATCAGTGATTTACTCGTCTGGGCCGTCACCGCTCGGCAGACCGCTGAGCTTCCTTCCGACTCGTACGAGGACGGACAAGCAGCATGACAAGCCCCCGGGATCCCTTCGACGAAAACCCGCCCGCTCCTGCGTTGGCCAGACGTCTGCCATCTGCTCAGCCTTCTGGGCCGTCAGGGCTGTCGGACCTTGCGGTGTCCCCGTTCGCGATGCCTACAGCTCTGCTAAGGGGAGAAGTCAGGGTCGCTTGGGTCGGCCGGACGTCCACCGAGGAGCGTCAGGATCCGCGGCTGTCGCTGATGCGCCAATTGGAGCGTTGCAAGGAGGCGTTGCCGGAAGCCTGGGCCATCAACAGCCACTTCTATGACGTCGAGTCCGGGCGCTTGGAGCTGGATGCCCGAGGTCGTAAGACGGGCTACGAGCGATTCGATATCCCTATCGCCCGAGACGGCGGTATCGCTGATCTGCTGGCCGAAGCCTCGCACGGCAATCGCCGGTTCGATGTGGTGATCTGCGAGAGCACCTCGCGGGTGGCACGGCGTATGTTCGAGAACCTCTCGGTCGAGCGTGAGCTGGAGCGGGCAGGGGTGCCGCTTTTTGCGTGGAACGAGCCGATCAAGCTCGATGGGGGACGGGCTCAGCAGATCCTGCAGCGGCGGATCAATCAGTCGGTGGCCGAGTACGAGGTGTACAACGCCCTGGAGACCTCGTGGGGCGGGCTGTGCACCCACGTACGCGAGGGCTGGAACATCGGCAAGCCGCCGTACGGGTACGCCGCCAAGCGTTACCGGCATCCCAACCCCATGAAGGCCGAGCGGGGCGCGACGAAGACGCGGCTGGAGCCGGACGGAGCCAGGGCGCGGACCGTTACTAAAATCGCCCATTGGCGTTACTACGAAAACCTTGGCTATTCGACAATTGTCGACAGGCTCAACGCCGATCCAGACCTCTACCCGGTTCCGGAACCGCCCGGTGGGCGGGCCCGAGCGCGTGGGGCGTGGGGCAAGTCGGCCGTGTGCGACATCCTGCGCAACCCGAAGTACACCGGCTACCAGGTCTTCAATCGCAGGGCCACACGGTCCAAGCACGGAAAGATCAATGATCCCGTCCTGTGGGTGTGGTCGCAGCAGCCTGTTCACGAGCCGCTCATCCCGAAGTGGATGTTCGACGAGCTCACCACCCGTCGGCAGGCCAAGCGCGGCTCCCGGGACGGCAATGAGCCAAACACTCATCCGCAGACCCGGCGTACCTACGTCCTGCGCGGGATGATCCAGTGTGCTTGCGGGCGTCGTATGTCCGGCAATCGGCGCCACCGGACCATGTACTACGTGTGCTGGCCCCGGGCGAACAACCGCGGTCGGCCCGAGACCTACCCTGGGCACCCCAAAACCAGGTACGTCGGTGAGAACGCCGTTCTCGAAGTCGTGACCGCTTTCTACGCCGACCGCGTCTTCGGGCCGCACCGGCGAGAGCTGCTCGCGGCCGATCTCGCGACGGTGGACGACCGCGAGGCGCGGCAGCGAGAGGCTGAGCGAGAGCAGCGGCAGCGCGCTCTCGCTGATCTCGCCAAGCGCCAGGAGAACGTCCTTCGTCAGGCCCAAGAGTGTGAGCCCGGTGATCCGTTCGCGGCAGGTCTTCGGCAGACGTACAACGACCTTGACGCTCGGCGGAAGGACACCCTCGCTGAGCTCGCCGATCTGGACGCCGCCGACGCTGCGGAGCCCGGCCGGGTGACGACGGACGCCCCTGAGCTCCTGGACGCCCTGCCTTACCTGGCCCTCAACCTCGCTCAGGCGCCACAGGAACTGCTCAGGCGGCTCTTCGCCACCACCCAGCTCAGTGTGCGGCTGCATGCACACAGTGATGACGTCACCCTGACCGTCACCCTCCCCGCCGACTACCTGCCCGAGATCGCCGACGCCGCAGAGAGGATCAACGACACTATGCCCGCCCACACGCAGAAGCCCGTGACCCGGAATCGGGCCACGGGCACACGTGTGGATGCTGTCTGTGCCCCCGGCAGGATTCGAACCTGCGACACCCGCTTTAGGAGAGCGGTGCTCTATCCCCTGAGCTACGGAGGCCCGGCGTCAGGGCGGCATGGTGGTGCCGCCGCGTCGCACCGCCACAGTGTAGCGGGTCGTGCACTTGGATCGTTTCGGGTGCTCCGGGCCGCCGAAGGCCCGGGCCGGGATGCCCGGCCCGGAGCCCTGGCCCGAAGGGCCACCGGCCGCTTCAGCCCCCCGCCCCGAACCCCGCGATCGGGTTCCTCAGCGTGCCGATCAGCTGAAGCGCCCCGGCCGGGTCCTGGAGGTCGACCATTTCTCGGTTGTTGCGGAGCTGGAGGCGGTTGAGGCAGGAGAGGGCGAAGTCCTCGGCGAACATGTCGTACTGGGCGAATTTGTCCGCGAGGTGGGGGGCCGAGTGCTGGTAGGCCAGGACGCAGTCGGCGACCGTCTGCCAGAAGGTGTCTTCCTCCAGGAGGCCCTCGCTGACGAGGATGCCGTTGAGGAAGCGGAGGAAGCAGTCGAAGACGTCCGTGAAGATCGAGAGGAGCTTCTTGTCCTCGGGGACGTCGACGCGGATGCGTTCCACGGCCGGGGGGAGGACCGCGGTGGGGTCCATGACGGCGATCTCCTCGGCGATGTCCTTGAAGATCACGCGCTGGACGGCGCCGTCCTCGATCACCAGGATGACGTTCTCGCCGTGCGGCATGAAGACCAGGTCGTAGGCGTAGAAGCTGTGCAGCACCGGGGTGAGGTAGGCGTCCAGGTAGCGGCGCAGCCACGTGGCGGGGGTGAGGCCGGATTCCTCGATGAGGGCGCTGACGAAGGAGGCGCCTTCGGGGTCGGTGTGGAGGAGGGAGGCCATCGTGGCCAGGCGCTGGCCGGGTTCCAGGGACGGGACGGGGCTCTCGCGCCACAGGGCCGCCAGCATCTTGCGGTACGGCGAGCCCTTCGCCGTGGCCGTCTCGTACTGGCGGTGGTGGTAGCCGATGGCTGCTCGTTCTCGGATGATGGAGAAGCCCTTCGACTGGAAGGTCTCGTCCGAGGCGATCAGGGACGCCAGCCAGTCGTTGATGGCCGGCGTCGCCTCCATGTACGCCGCCGACAGGCCCCGCATGAAGCCCATGTTGAGGACCGACAGCGCCGTTTTCACATAGTGCTTGGACGGGTCGCTGGTGTTGAAGAACGTCCGGATCGACTGCTGGGCCAGGTACTCGTCGTCGCCGGGGCCCAGGCACACCAGGTGCTGCCGGGCGACCTCGGCGGCGAAGCTGACCGACAGCTTGTTCCACCACTGCCAGGGGTGCACCGGCAGCAGGTGGTAGCCGGCCGGGTCCAGGCCGAGGTCGGTGAGGGTCTGCGCGAAGCGGGCCCGGGTTTCCTCGCTCAGTTCGGAGTGGATCAGGGTGTCGTAGTCCAGGTCCGCGGAGGACGTGAAGGTGGAGCGGTCGCGGCGGGCGGCGAGCCAGATCAGGTGGACGGGGCTCGCGGTCTCGGGGGCGTACGAGAGGTATTCGTGGATGCCGAAGCCGAGGCGGCCGTTGTTGGCGACGAAGCAGGGGTGGCCCTCGGTCATCCCCGTCTCGATCTCCTGGAAGCCGGATTTGGCCAGCTGGGCGGCGGCCACCGGCTCACCGGCCAGTTTGAAGGCCGTGCCGGAGAGGGTGGAGCTGATCTCCTCGAGGTAGACGGGGAGGATGTCCTCGCTCAGGCCGAGCCGCCCGCGCAGTTCGATGAAGAAGTCCAGTGCGTCCAGGGGGAGTTCGGCGCCGGTCCGGTCGTGGCGGGTGATGCTGTCCGCCTCGACCAGCCAGTGGTCCAGGGAGAGGAGACGGGCGGCGAAGCGGTAGGTCACCGCCCCGTCGTCGCTGGTCACGGCGTAGCGGCCGTCGGGGCCGAGCTCGGGGGCGAGCAGGCGCTCGTGGGTGAACTCGGCGAGGGCCTTGCGGATGAGGAGGCGGCCTGCCCGGTCCCACAGGTCGGGGGTGAGGTGGGCGACGGCGTCGCGGGGGCTCATCGGGTCACTCCTTGGGCGTCGCGGTCGGTCCGGGCGGTCCGTTCGTTCCCGTTGGTCTGTTCGTTCCGGTCGGTCGGTTCAGCCCTGGCGTTCCGGTCGGTCGGTTCAGCCCGGGCGGTCCGGTCGGTCGGTTCAGCCCGGGCGGTCCGGTTGGTCGGTTCAGCCCGGGCGGTCCGGTCAGTCCGGTCGGTCCGTGCGGTGCGGTCGGTCCGGTCGGTCCGTGCGGTCCGGTCAGTCCGGTCGGTCCGTGCGGTGCGGTCGGTCCGGTCAGCCCGTTCGGTCCGGGTGGCGCGGTCGGTCCGGGTGGCGCGGTCGGTCCGGTCGGTCCGTTCGGTCCGTGCGGCATCGGCGGCGAGGGCGGTGCGCGCGGCCTCGAACCGCTCGCGGGCGCAGATGCTGAGGTAGGCGTCCTTCTCGGGTTTGGCGATCCGCTCGACGATCTCGAAGCCGACGGCCGCGTTGAGCGCGTGTACCGCGTCGTTGCGCACATCGGGCTCGACGACCACGCGCCGGACGGCCGGATCGGAGAAGCAGAACTCCATGACGGCGGTGATCACGGCGAGGGTGAAGCCATGCACCGGGGCGTCGGTCGGCGCGCACAGGAAGTGCATGCCGACGTCGCCGGGCCGGGACGGGTAGAGACCGGCGAGTTCCACCCGCGCCGGGTCGTAGCGCTCGGCCAGGAACGCCGGACGCCCCTCGTGCAGGCCGATGAACGCGTCATGGTGCGGATGCTCGTGGATCTTGCGGTATTCGGCGGCGACCTCCGCCTCGTCCGCCTCCTGCATCATCCAGAACGACGCCTTGGGGTGGGTCACCCAGCCGTGCAGCAGCGCGGCGTCGGCCGCCGGGTCCAGGTCGCGCAGGGCGAAGGTGCCCAGGCGCGCGTCGGTGTGCTCGAAAATCAGTGAGGGTGTCATGACACGGCTCCTTCCGGTGCGCCGAACTCCTGGAAGGCGATGGACTTCTCCACCGGATAGTGCTCCCGCCCCAGCAGCTCACGGATGATCCACGAGTTGCGGTACGGGCCCATGCCCAGGTCCGGGGAGGTCAGGCTGTGGGCGTGGGTGGCGCCGTTCTGGAGGAAGATGCCGCGCCCGGTGGTGTCGATGCTGTAGTTGCGGGCGACGTCGAAGCGGCCGTGGCGGTCCCAGCGGATGCGGTCGCGCACCGGGTCCAGGAAGGCGGGCACCTGGTAGCGGTAGCCGGTGGCCAGGACGAGCCCCTGGGTGGTGAGCGAGAAGTCCCGCTCCTGCTCGGTATGGCGCAGCCCCAGGGTGTACGTGGCGGACTGCTCGTCGTACGCCGCGTCGGTGAGCGCGGTGTTGGTCAGCAGCCGCGTGGGCACCGGGCCGCTCACGCTCTTCTGGTACAGGAGGTCGAAGATGCCGTTGATGAGGTCGGCGTCGATCCCCTTGAAGAGGCCCTTCTGCTCACCCTCCAGCCGGTAGCGGGTGTCCTCGGGGAGTGCGTGGAAGTAGTCCACGTACTCGGGCGAGGTCATCTCCAGGGTGAGTTTGGTGTACTCCAGCGGGAAGAAGCGCGGGGAGCGGGTCACCCAGTTCAGCCGGTAGCCGTGAGTGTCGATGTCGGCGAGCAGGTCCTGGTAGATCTCGGCCGCGCTCTGGCCGCTGCCGACGACGGTGATGGACTCCTTGGACTGCAGCGCCCGCTTGTTCTCCAGGTAGTCCGCGTTGTGCAGCAGATCGCCGCCCAGACCCCGGCAGACCTCGGGCAGGTACGGCGGGGTGCCGGTGCCCAGCACCAGATGGCGGGCGCGGTGCGTGGTGGTCTCGCCGCTTGCGGGACGCAGGGCGCGCACCGTGTAGAGGCCGTCTGCCTCGTCGTACTCGACGCTCGTCACCTGGTGGCCGAAGCGGATGGACGGGAGCTTCGCGGCGGCCCAGCGGCAGTAGTCGTTGTACTCGGCGCGCAGCGGATAGAAGATCTCGCGGATGTAGAAGGAGTACAGCCGCCCCGATTCCTTGAGGTAGCTGAGGAAGGAGTACGGGGAGGTGGGGTCGGCCAGGGTCACCAGGTCGGCCATGAACGGGGTCTGGAGGGTGACGCCGTCCAGCAGCATGCCCGGATGCCAGTCGAAGTCGGGCTTGCTCTCCAGGAACAGTCCGTCGAGTTCGTCGATCGGCTCGGTGAGGCAGGCAAGGCCCAGGTTGTAGGGGCCGAGCCCGACCGCGATGAAGTCGTAGGTGTGCGGGGTGGGCACGAGGGTCTCCGGCGGGGTGAAGGGGCTCAACTGGCGCGCGAGTGGCGGGGGCCGCTGAGCTCGGGCTCGATGTGGAGGGCCAGGTACTGACCGGCGTGTTCGGCCAGCAGGTCGAGGACATACGCGATGTCGCTCAGCGAGGTCTCCGGGTTGAGCAGGGTGAACTTGAGGTGGTGACGGCCGTCGACGACCGTTCCGGCGACGACCGCCGCACCGGAGGCGGCCAGCGCGTCCCGGGCGTGCAGATTGGCGCGGTCGACGAGGTCGGGGTCGCAGGGCCCGTCGGACGGCGGTACGTAGCGGAAGACCAGCGTGGACAGCTGGGGCTCGGTGACCACCTCGTAGCGCGGATCGGTGTCCAGCAGGGCCCATGCCTCGGCGGCCCGCTCCACCACCTCGTCGAAGAGCGCCCCGACGGCGTCCGCGCCCATGATCCGCAGCGTCAGCCACAGTTTGAGCGCGTCGAAGCGGCGGGTGGTCTGGATGGACTTGTCCACCTGGTTGGGGATCAGCTTCCGGGCGCTGTGCTCGGGGTTGAGGTAGTCCGCGTGGTACGTGGCGTGGCTGAGCGTGGCGCGGTCGCGGACCAGGACGGCGCTGGAGCTGACCGGCTGGAAGAAGGACTTGTGGTAGTCCACGGTCACCGAGTCGGCGCGCTCGATGCCGTCCAGGAGGTGGCGGCGGGTCGGGGAGGCCAGCAGTCCGCAGCCGTACGCGGCGTCCACGTGCAGCCAGCTGCCGTGCCGGGCGCACAGCTCGGCGATCTCGGGCAGCGGGTCGATGGAGCCGAAGTCGGTGGTGCCCGCGGTGGCCACGACGGCCATGACGATCAGGCCCTCGCGGCGGCAGCGGTCCAGCTCATGGGCGAGGGAGACGGTCCGCATCCGGCGGTCCTGGTCGCAGGGGACCGGGATGACGGCCTCGTAGCCGAGCCCCAGGATGGCGGCGGCCTTCTGGATGGAGAAGTGGCTGACCTGGGAGGTGAGGATGCGCAGCCGGGGCAGGATCGCGGATTTCGCGATCGTCCCGCCGGCGGCGGTGGCCTCCTTCTCGACCAGGGTGCACGCCTCGTCGCGGGCGAGCAGCATCGCCTGGAGATTGGACTGGGTGCCGCCGCTGGTGAAGATGCCGTCCGCGGCCTCGCCGAGGCCGATGCGCTCGGCGGTCCAGTCGATCAGCCGGCGCTCGATCAGGGTGCCGCCGGCGCTCTGGTCCCAGGTGTCGAGGGAGGAGTTGACGGCGGAGAGGACGGCCTCGCCCAGCAGTGCGGGGATCACCACGGGGCAGTTGAGGTGGGCCAGGTAGCGCGGGTGGTGGAAGTAGACGGCGTCCTTGAGGTAGACGCTCTCCAGCTCCTTGAGCGCGGCGTCCGGATCGCCGAGCGGGCGCTCCAGGTCGATTCCGGAGATCTCGGGGGCGAGCTCGGCGGGGGTGATGCCGGTGAAGGGGCGCTCGGCGCGGGCGACGGTGGCGGCCACCAGGCCGACGCCGTCGGTCACGGAGCGCCGATAGCGTTCCGCCGTGCGGCCGTTGAAGAGGTGGGCCCTGCCATCCGCCGCCCCGGGTATCGGCTCCGGCGACGGGTCCTCAGCGGTCTGCGCGAGGAAACTCACGGTCTGTCCCT
>NZ_JAAAYH010000850.1:0-1395 GCF_018035285.1 Streptomyces sp. MK37H
CGGCGGTGGCGGTGTTGGTGATCCGGCCGGTCTTGGTGGCCTTGGCCCGTAGTACGAGGGTGGCCGTGGCGCCGTCGGTCAGGTCGCCCACGGTCCATTGCCCGGTGGTCGGGTCGTAGCTTCCGGGGGTGCCGTCGGCGGACAGGAAGGTGAGACCGTCGGGGAGTTGGTCGGTGACGGTGACGCCGGTGGCCTGGTTCGGGCCGGCGTTGTGGACGGTGATGCGGTAGGTCACGGTCTGGCCGACGGTGACGGTGGTCGCGTCGGCCGCCTTCGCCACGGCCAGGTCGGCAGCGGGCTTGACCTCCGTGACCTGCTCGTTGGAGGTGGCCGTCAGGGGCTCGGGAGTATCGCCGAGCCGGTTCTCATAGGTGGCGGTGGCGGTGTTGGTGATCTGCTTGCCGGCGGCCGCCAGGTCGATGGTGGCCCGGTACTCCACCGTGGTCCCCGGCGGGAGCGTCTCGGTGTTGGGCAGACTGCCGCCCTCCACGCCGGAAGCGCCGTTGCCGAGATGGAAGACGACCCGGTTCGCCTGGGCGTCGTAGTACGCCTGGTCGTCACCTTTCGCGTCACTCTTCGCTCCGGCGTTCGGGCCGTCGACGATGCGCAGGGAACCGGGCAGATAGGTCGTGCCCTGCGGGATGGCGTCGGTCAGGATGAGGTTCTCGGCCCCGCCGCCGCCCTCGTTCTTGGTGGTGATGCGGTAGGTGACGGTGTCGCCCACCTCCAGCGGTCCCGCGGGAATGGCGGTCTTGTCGAGCGTCAGGTAGGGAGCGGTGCCGAAGAAGATGCCGTCCAGGAAGTTGCCGATGCTGCGGTTGCCGCCGGCGGCGGAGACGGAACGGAAGGCGAAGCGCGTCAGTGACTGGCCGTCCGGGACGGTGTAGGTGCCTGTGTAGTAACCCCAGGCGGTGTTGCCGTCGGTGAAGCGCCTCTGCTCCACCGTGGAGCCGGGCGCGCCGATGTCCAGCGCCATGGTGTCCTCACCCTGGCGGCCACGGTGATACAGCCGCCAGTACAGCTTCGTGCCGGGCGTGGTCGGCAGGTCCTGGTAGAGCGTGGAGACCTGGTTCGCGTTGAGCTCGGCGAACTGGACGCCCTGGGCCGCCGGCACACCATTGAAGCCCGACCGCCACAGCTCGATCTTGTGGTCGGAGGCGGTGGTGAGCCAGCCCGGGACCCGCTTGGCCGCCTGCGTCTGTGAGGCGTCCGGCAGAATCTCCACATCGGTTACGGCGGGCTCTTCGAAACTGCCGTTGGCCAGGGCGACCCGGAGCGGAGCAGCAGGAGGTGTGGTCATGGTGATGTCCCTCGAGTCGATGCTGCTGGAATGCACCGCCGGGCCGTGGCGGAGCCGAAACAGCTAGTAGCACAACGCGTTCATGTAAACACGTA
>NZ_JAAAYH010000851.1:0-1394 GCF_018035285.1 Streptomyces sp. MK37H
AGCCGCCCCGCCACCCGGGCCCCGGGCGGCGGGGCGGAGGCCGAGGCCGAGAGCGGGCGGGAGACGGAGGGCGAGGACCAGGACGACGGCTGGCCGGGGACCACCCGGCTCAAGGAGTGGCAGCGCGGACGCCCCGGCCAGGTGCTGAACGGCCGCCGCATCCTGATCGTCGACGACGACATCCGGAATGTCTTCGCGCTCACGCATGTGCTGGGCCGGGTCGGCATGACGGTGAAGTACGCGGAGAACGGCCGTGAGGGGCTGGAGGTGCTGCACCGCAACCCGGACGTCTCGCTGGTTCTGATGGACGTGATGATGCCGGAGATGGACGGGTACGAGACGATCCGGGCCATCCGGAGCACACCGCGTCTCGCCGAGGTGCCGATCCTCGCCCTGACCGCGAAGGTCATGCCCGGCGACCGGGAGAAGGCCATCGACAGCGGCGCCAATGGCTATGTCCCCAAGCCCGTGGATGTCGACCGGCTGATGTCGGCGATCCTCGATCTGCTCGATCCGGACGGTGAGGTGGGGGAGTCGGGCGAGCCGGGGAGCGATGACGCCACGTCTGACGGGTCTGACGGTGACACCGCGGTATCCGCGGAGGGCGTGTCCGGAGAGGGCGCCGCGCCTGCCGAGACCGGTCCGCCGAGGCCGAGGCAGGGGGAGAGATGACTACGAGCGTGTCCGAGAAGGCCGGAATCCTCATCGTCGACGACATGGAGGAGAACCTGATCGCGCTGGAGGCCGTGCTCGGCCCGCTCGATCAGCAGCTCGTCCGTGCCCGCTCCGGCGAGGAGGCGCTGAAGGCGATGCTGCGGCAGGACTTCGCCGTCGTTCTGCTCGACGTGCTGATGCCGGGCATGGACGGTTTCGAGACCGCCGCGAACATCAAGCGGCTCGACCAGACCAAGGACGTCCCGATCATCCTGCTGACCGGGACCGACGCCGACTCCGACTACGCCTACCGGGGCTATGCGATCGGCGCCGCCGACTTCCTGACCAAGCCCTTCGACCCGTGGCTGCTGCGGACGAAGGTCAATGTGTTCCTGGAGATGCACCGCAAGAACCGCCGGCTCGAGGCGCGGACCGAGCAGCTGGCCGACCGGGTCGAGGAGCTGGAGCGCACGGTCGAGGGGCTGCGGAAGTACGTCGAGAAGTGACCGGTCGGGGCTGGGCTCCGGTCAGGGTTCCACGGCCGTGACGAGGACGGCCACCGTGGGCGGCTGGTCTCCCGGGGCCGGGGTCGGTGCGGTCTGCGCCACCGCCGTTCGTACCGCCCTCGCCACGTCCACGGCGCGGTGATCCGCCGCCACGGCCAGCTCGATCCGGATGTGCGCCCCCTCGATGCGCACGGCCCGGGGCGAGCCCAGCACCGGCGCGAGCCGGGTGACGCC
>NZ_JAAAYH010000852.1:0-1389 GCF_018035285.1 Streptomyces sp. MK37H
CTAGTAGTGCTTTGTTAGCTGGTCTTGTCACGTTCGGTGTGTGGTAGTTCGCTGGTTGTATGAGGGCTGGGGAGCTTGCCGCGTGTCGGGGCCGGTTAGAGGAGTTCGCTTCCGAGTTGTTCGCGCCGTTGGTGCGGCGGGATCAGCGTGAGAAGGGCTCGCTGTACGTGCGGGGGCTGCTGTTGGACGGCCGGCGCAAGTCGATGCAGCCGATGGCCGAGCGGCTCGGGGCGGACCATCAGCAGTTGCAGCAGTTCATGACGTCCTCGACCTGGTCCGTCGGGGATGTGCGGGCCCGGCTGGCGTGGCGGGCCGTGCGGGTGGTCCGTCCGCAGGTGTGGGTGGTGGACGACACCGGCTTCCCCAAGGACGGCACCGCCTCGCCGGGGGTGGCCCGCCAGTATTCGGGCACTCTGGGCAAGGTCGGCAACTGCCAGATCGGCGTCAGCGTCCACGCCGCTTCCGATACCGCCTCGTGCCCACTGTCCTGGCGGCTGTTCCTGCCCACCGCATGGGACACCCCCGAGGCAGCCGCACGCCGCAGGGCCTGCCGGATCCCCGATGGCGAGCACCACCGCCCCAAATGGGAACTCGCGCTGGAGATGCTCGACGAACTCGACGGCCATGGCCTGCGGCCCGCCGCGCTGGTCGCAGACACGGGCTACGGCGCGAACGCCGACTTCCGGCACGGTCTGGAAGACCGCGGGCTGGCCTATGTCCTTCAGGCCAAGGGCGAGATGACTGCTCATGCGGAAGGCTCCGAACCCCACCAACCCGCCTACGGCGGTCTCGGGCCCCGCCCGCTGCCCCGCTACCGCACCCGCCCACTGTCCCTACGCGACCATGTGCTGGCCGCTGGACGCCACCACGGCCGGACCCTGACCTGGCGCAAGGGCTCCAAAGCCGCGATGAGCTCGCACTTCGTTCTCCTGCACGTCCGCCTCGCGGGCCGGCGGCCCAAACCGGCCGCTGACGGGACGATCCCGCTCACCTGGCTGATCGCCCAGTGGCCCGAAGACGAGACGGAGCCGGTCAAGTACTGGATCTCGAACCTGCCCGCCGACATCCCCGCGAAAGATCTGGTCCGCCTCGCGAAGTCCCGGTGGCGGATCGAGCACGACTACCGCGAGATGAAGACCGTCCTGGGGCTGGACCACTTCGAGGGCCGCTCCTTCAACGGCTGGCACCGGCACGTCACCCTCGTCACCGCCGCCCACCTGTTCCTGACCGAACAACGGAGGAGCCCAAAAGCCCCTGCCAGGGCCTGACTCTCTACCAGGCCCTGGACCTCCTCCAACACCTCATCGCCACCTGGACCGGCACCTGCCCCACCTGCCAGCAGACCGTCCCCTGGCAGCCCTACGACACCACCTAACAAAGCACTACTAG
>NZ_JAAAYH010000853.1:0-1383 GCF_018035285.1 Streptomyces sp. MK37H
GCGGGTGGGATGCGGAACGGTCGGCGGACCGCTGACGACGCTGCCGCGGCGGCCGAGTGTGGCGATCATCCGGTGCTTGCGCAGCACCGCCCATGCCTCCGCCACGGTGCCGGGGCTCACCCCCAGCCCGGCGGCGAGCGCGCGCACGGTGGGCAGCGCACTGCCCGGCGCCAGCTCCCCGGCCCGGATGAGATCGGTCATGGCGGCCGCGATACCGCGTGCGCTGGTGTCCGGGATACGGGCGGCCAGCCCGGCCACGGAGGCCGGATCCGCCGGCCGCTCCCCCGGCGGCGTGGAGGCCTGATCCGCGGTGTTCTCCTGCATCGGCACACCCCTCGTCGGTCTGTCGGCCGGCGGCCGGTCAGCAGGTTACGACACGGAAAAACTATGTTCGGTAACAAAACAGATCTTGTCTACCCGATTCACTGAACAATAGCCTGCCTGGCATCGCGCCGCCGAATGCGAGCTTTGCGCCGAAAATGCCATGTGCAAGGAGTGCGTACTGTGTCATCTCCCGTGATACGCCTGGGACTTCGCGACTGGGACCATCTGGTGCCCCTCGCCTCCGGGCTCGTCGAGATCCCCGGCTTCACGGTCCGGATCGATGCGCGGGACGTCACCCCCGACGTCCTCACCGAACCCGGTCTCGACGGCGGTGAGACCTCGTTCAGCCGCTATGTCCAGGCCCGCGCGGCGGGGGACGACCGTCTCGTCGGGCTCCCCGCGTTCGTGATGCGCGGCTTCCGCCACCGCTGCGTGCTGGTCCGCGAGCACAGCCCGCTGCGCTCCATCGGACAGCTCACCGGGGCCCGCGTCGGGCTCACCGGCTGGCCGGACTCCGGCAACACCTGGACCCGGGCCCTGCTGCGCGGCGCCGGAGTGGACCTCGCGGGCATCCAGTGGCGGGTCGGACCGCTGACGGCCGGCGAGACCGGCAAGGACCGGGTGGGCAATCGGCCGCTGCCCGCCAATGTCTCGGTCATGGCCGAGGGCGAATCCCTGGTGGACGAGCTGGCCGCGGGCCGGCTGGACGCGCTGCTCTCCCCCTTCATGCCCCAGGAGCTGTTCACCAGGACCAGCCGCTTCCGCCATCTGCTCGACGACCACCGGGCCGAGGAGCGCGCCTACTGGGAGGCCACCGGGTTCGTCCCCGGCATCCATCTGGTGACGCTCAAGCGGGAGGTCGTCGAGGCCCATCCGGCGCTGCCCGCCGCCCTGCTCGCGGGCCTGGAGGAGTCCAAGCGCCGGTGGCTCGACAGGCGCCGGCTGCTCGCCGACACCACGCCGTGGCTGCTGCACGAACTGACCGAGTCGGCGCGGCTGTTCGGCGACGACTGGATGCCGTACGGGACGAAGAGCAACGCGGAGATGACCCGGGCCTTC